>NZ_JBFBHG010000013.1:0-101762 GCF_040685095.1 Microbacterium sp. NPDC089189 | reverse complement strand
ACGAGGATAGCCACCTATCCCTAAAGCAACATCTAGTGCAAGAGAACCACTTGGAATTGTCGAGATTTGTTGGTCGATTTTTTCGCCCAGTTTCATTCTTCGTGTCCGGTCCGACGCATCCCCCGAGCGGTATATCGGCCTCCCAGAGACCTGCCAGGAACCCCGAAAACCCCCGTCTTTCCGGGGCTGTCGGAGCCCCTCAGCCCCGTAATCCGTGGATTCTCCGCCGCGCATCCCATCCGATTCGCGGCCCGGGTCGGATGACCCTCTGTGCGACGAAAGCCGCACGAGAACGACAAGACGGAAGCCAAAGGAGAAATCGATGCGTAACACCACGAAGACCCGTTTCGGACTGATCGCTACCGCGGGAGCCGGCGTCGCCGCCCTCGCCATCACGGGCCTGGCCCTGCCCGCACAGGCGGACGAGCGCGGCTCGTCCACCGACTGGACGCAGATCTCGTCGTCGCTGACGGCGCCGGTCGACGCCCTGCAGACCTGGATCAGCGACGCTGTGAGCGCCGACGGAACGACGGTGGCCCCGGTCACCGGTGTCTCCCCCGACACCTCGGTGGGCGATGTCAGCCTCATCGAAGGCCCCCTGACCGGAGACATTCTCTCGGGCAACCAGGCTCCGATCGCGTCGGGCAACGACGTCTCGGCTCCGGTGGGCTCGGGTAACGACGTCACGGCACCGGTCGACGTGACCGCGCCGGTCGAGGCCCCCGTCGGCTCCGGCAACGACACCTCGGTCGATGCCCCGGTGGACGCGGGCAACGACAACGGTGTCTCGGTCGGCGACATCGGCGCCGACGTGAGCGACATCGTCGACAACGTGACCGGCGACCTCGACAACGTCCTCGACCTCGGTGGGATCCTGCGCTGACCGCACTCCCTCACGGATGGCGTCGCCCCTCAGGGGCGGCGCCATCGTCGTATGACGACATCTTCCTGCGCGGCCAATCCGATTCACCGCACCGCACGAATCACCACCAGATGCGACGGACGTCGTGTCTGCACATCGACACCGGAGGTCCTCATGAGCTCTTCACCCAACCGTCTCATCGCCGTCGTCTTCGGCGCCGTCTACCTGCTGGTGGGACTGCTCGGCTTCGCCTTCACCGGCGGCGTCGACTTCCTCGCGACCAGGGGCGGTCTGCTCCTCGGCATCTTCGAGGTGAACCCGCTGCACAACATCGCACACCTGTTGATCGGCGGCGCACTGCTGATCGCCGGCCTCGCCTCCGTGCGGGCCGCCAAGACCGTCAACGTCATCGTCGGTGCCGCCTACCTGCTCCTGGGCGTCGTCGGCTTCTTCCTGGTGGGGACCGCCGCCAACATCCTCGCCCTGAACGTGCCGGACCACTTCCTGCACCTCGGCAGTGCGGTCATCCTGCTCGGCGTCGGCCTCGGGGCCGACCGCTCGGCTCGGACCGCCGTCGCGTGAGCACCGTCGTGCCCACGGCCACGACCGGGAGGACGACCTCGTTCTCCCGGTCGTGGCCGTCGGCCGCGGCGTGGGGCGCCGGGCTCGTCCAGGCCTCACTGGGCGCCGGTGCGGTCGTCGCGTCGGAGTCGACGCCCGCCGCTCGTGCGCTCGGCGTCCTCCTCGTCTCCGCGGGGCTCGCGGCTCTGGTCTGGGGCGGCGTTTGCCTTCACCGCGGGCGACTCGTCCTCCCCACCGTCGCGCTGACGGCATCCCTCGCCGGGATGCTGGCCGTCACCGGCCTGCTCGCGATCCTCCCCGAACGCACGAGCGTGCTCGCCGTGGGTATCGCGATCGTTCTCCTCATGGTCGTCGCGATCGGCGCGGTCGCCGCGCGTCGTCGATCATCACGCCCCGCGACGCCCTCCGTCTGGGGACTGATGGTGGCCGCCGCGCTTATCGCCGTGCTCGTGACGCCGGCGCTCGGAGCCGTCCAGAACAGCATCATCGTGCAGGAGGACGGCACGCTCCCCGTCGTGCCCACGCACTCCGGGCACTGACGACGACGTCAGCGGGATCGTGCGAGGAGGTGCTCCTCGGCCCGCTCGAAGACCAGGGTCTGCGCCACTTCCACGCATCGGTCGTACCGCGTCCCCGCCATCACCACGAAGACCGCGCCGACGACGTCGACGAACCCCACGGTCGCTTCGCCGCGCAGAGCCCGGTAACGGTCGGGCGACACCCTCTGCCACTGCACCCCGTCATGCGGCTCCGGCAGCGCCGCCGGGCGGCGCGGGGCCAGGTGACGAAGCGCGTCCCAGACGTCGGGCTCGGTCGTGACCACCGCTGAAGCGGACTGTGTCTGCGTGCCCATGGGTGGCCTCCTCGTCGCCGTCGTCCTCCTACCCTCGCCGTTGCACCTGGAGAACCGGACGGCTTGACCCGGTGCGGCTGATCGTCTACACCCCACCGGACCGTCCCCCCGGCGACATGTGTCAACCCCCTCGGACGCGCACGACCACGGGGCGAAGGTGGAAGAGCGCACCCCGGGACCTGAGCTTCTCGCGCAGTCCCCCACCCCCGCGGACCGCGTCGGAGCAGGGAGCACACATGGGCAGATTCACGTACGACGGCGGCGCACGAGTCGATGTCGAGGACCGCGCGCTCGCGCATCTCCAGGCCGTGATGGGCGCGAAGCTCCGTCGCGGCGAGGCGTTCTTCTTCGCGTGGAAGGACGAGGTGAGCCTCGGCAGCGGCCGCACGGCCGTCTGGATCCATGCTCACGCACATCTCGTGTTCACGTTCTCGGGCAGCCGGTCGCCCGCGATCAACCGGAGCTGGCTGGAGGCACTCATGCACACCGCGAACTCCCCGACCGGCCTCTATCTCGTACCGGAGCCGCCGCAGGGCGCCGCCGAGGACATCCGCGGCTGAGGGCTCCCGCCCTCGTGCGTCAACCGGTCAGACGAAGGGCCGGGAGGCGTCGACGATGCGACGCAGACACGTCGCCACGGTGAGGTCGTCGGCGGACGCTGAAGCTGTGCCCCGCACGGCCTCGTCGACCGCGTCCACGTAGGCCTCGACCGCGTGCTCCGCCGCCGCGAGCAGGTCCGTGGCGGCCTCCGCCTCGGGCGCGGCGGCGACGAGGTCCGCGCTCCGACGGATCGCCTCCGCCAGCAGCGGGGTCGGTTCTTCCCGCGACGCGAGACCGACGATCATCACGTCGGCCAGGTCTCTCGCGAAGAAGACGATGCGCTCCAGCGCTCGCAACCGACGCGCGTTCTCCTCGTGCGTGTCGACCGATCGCCTTGCTCGGGGGTTGCCCCGCCGACTCATGCCGGCCTCGCGCACCTCGGCGGCGACATCCGTGACCGAGATCGCGAGCGCATCCATGTCCGACTCGACCCGGGGCGCATCGAGGGAGCCCGCGCGTGCCGCGTCGGCGAGGTCGCGGAGACGCTCGGCGGTCGCATCGCGCAGCACCGAGAGCCGCCGGCTGGCGCGGCGCACGTACACCGGAGGGAAGAGCAGCAGGTTGACGGTCACGCCGACGACCACGCCGAATGCCATGGTCACGATGTACGACAGCGAGAAGCCGTCGGCATCCGCTCCGCCCAGCAGCAGGACGAACAGCCCCGCGATGGCGATCCACTCCCGTCCGACACCGAACGCGCGGATGCCGCCCAGGGCGACGCCGAGCCCCACCACCAGAGCGACCGCAGCGATCCGCGGAGCCCCGGCCGACACCGTCCACAGCGCGGCGAGCCCGATCGCGATGCCGGTCGCGAGTCCGAGGATCGCCTGCAGACCCGAACGCGCCGAGTCCGCCAGGGTCGGGTACATGCTGACGAGGACGCCGAGCGGCGCGTAGTACGAGTACTCGGCGTCGGCGAAGGGCACCCACGGCGCGAGATACCAGGCGATCGCCGCCGCGAGCGCGGTCTTGGCGGCGAGCAGCAGACGCGAGGCCTGCCACACATCGGATCCGGCGGCGCGCAGGGCACCGGCAGCCGTCACGGCCGTGCGGGAGCGCATAGAACCTCCTCAGGACCCGCCGACACTATCCGGTCGGCCGGGCTCCCGAAGGGTGGTTGACGAGGGCTGCGGAGCGGTGGACGCCGGGTTCAGGCGGCAGCGGATGCGCGGCGCAGCTCGGTACGCGACGGGCAGTCGAACGGATCGCGCGCGGCGAGTCCGACGCGGTTCAGGTAGTCGATGACGATGGCGTAGGAGCGCCAGAGGCTCGTCTCGGTGTAGGGCACACCCAGGGTGCGGCACTGCTCGCGGACGATGGCGCGTGCGTGCGACAGGTGCGGGCGCGCCATGCTGGGGAAGAGGTGGTGCTCGACCTGGTAGTTGAGTCCGCCCATGAGCCAGGTCGCCCACCATCCGCCGCCGATGTTGCGCGACGTGCGCACCTGCTTGCTGAAGAAGTCGAGTCGAGCGTTGGGCGCGATGACCGGCATGCCCTTGTGGTTGGGGGCGAAGGACGCACCCATGTAGACGCCGAAGACGGCCATCTGGACGCCGATGAAGGCGAAGGCCATTCCGAGCGGGAGGAAGAGGAAGACCGGCACGATGAAGACGGCGAGGCGGAGCGCGATGAGTCCGAGCTCGAGGAACCGGCCCGGGATCTTCTCGCGCGTGGTGACCAGGTGCTTGACGCCCAGGTAGTGCAGGTTGAGGCCCTCGAGCGTCAGCAGCGGGAAGAAGAACCAGCCCTGATGCTGCGTGATGAGGCGGCGGATCCCGCGCGCCTCGGCCGCGTCCTCTTCGAGGAAGGAGATCGTGTCGACTTCGATGTCGGGGTCCTTGCCGACCCGGTTCGGGTTGGCGTGGTGGCGGCTGTGCTTGGAGTCCCACCAGGAGTAGCTGATGCCCACGACGCCGCAGGCGAGGATCCGCGCGAGGCGGTCGTTGCCGGGCCCGGTGCGCAGGATCTGGCGGTGCGCGGCCTCATGGGCCAGGAACGCGGCCTGCGTGAACAGGATGCCGAACGCCCCCGCGATGAGCAGCTGGAACCAGCTGTCGCCGAGCAAAATGAAGCCGGCGACGCAGCCGGCCATGCCGAGGAGGATCGCGCCGCCGACCATGGCGTAGAACCACGGCGTGCGACGCAGGAGCCCGAGTTCCTTCACGACCTGCGACACCTGGGTGTACGCACGGGCGATCGGTGGGAAGCTCGCCTCGCCGGCGTAGGTCTGACGGACCGGTCCGAGGACCGAAACAGGCGGCGAGGATACGGGCATAAGCGGCTCCTTGAGTCTCTGCAGCGAGACCCTGAAGCCCGAGCTGAATGCGGGAGACACGTGCGGCCACCCGGTCCTCCTGACCATACGCGGTCGGGGGCGGATATCCCGGGAACCGACACGATGCACAGGACACCCGCAGGTGATCGAAACGTCGTGGTGGCGAGGACGCCTAGGCGCGCGACGCGGCGTTCACCGCGCGGAGACCCGACGTCCGCCGCCGACGGCGGCGCGTCTCGGACACCGGGCGGGCGGTGGCGGACGCGCGGGCGTCCTCGAGCGCGGACTTCGCGCGGGCATCGTCGGCGTACACGCCCACCACGCGCCCGATGGCGTCGTAGGCGGTCGTCCCGTCGGCGTCGATGGTCAGGTGGCCGGCGTACTCGTCGCCCGCGTGGGCGACGTGGACGTCATGGTCGGCCTGGAACCAACGCAGTTCGGTCGTGGCGGACAGGGGGAAGGACAGCATGGCAGAAATGGGGTATCGATTCGATGTCGCGGCGTCCGCAACGCAGAGGGCGGACGCATCGCATCGCGGGGGCGATGCGGAGAAGGGAGCTGGTGGTCGAATCCGTCTTTGGATCTGACCGGAACGCTCACCGCGTGCAAAGGAAGCGCACGCAGACTCCCTCACTCTACACGAATCGTTCGTGCGTGTCACGGCTGCAGGCGTTCAGCCTCCCACGCGTCGCCCTCGCGGCGGTAACGGAGCCGGCGATGCAGCCGGTCCCGACTCCCCTGCCAGAACTCGATGGAGAGCGGGACGAGCCGCAGCGCGACCCAGTCCGCAGGGCGCGGGACATCCGGGCCCTGCTCGTCCTGCAGCGCCCGCGCCGCATCCCCGAGATCCGCGAGTGTCGCGGACTCGTCGAAGACCGCGGATTGCCGCGCGACCGCGGTGGCGGCGCGCGACGCGGGAGACCGCGCCGCGAACAGCGCGTCCGACTCGTCGTCGTTCAGCTGCTCGATACGTCCCTCGAAGCGCAGCTGCTGCATCGTCTCGCGCCAGTACACCTGGAGCGCCGCCCGGGGGTTCTCGGACAGATCCGCGCCCTTGCGGCTCGCACGGGACGTTCCGAAGACGAGGCCGCGGGCGTCGACGCGCTTGACGTCGACGGTCCGCGCGCTCACCGCACCCTCGGCGGATGCCGTCGCGAGCGTCATGGACAGCGGTTCGCGCACCGCGCTCAGCGCGGCATGGTGCAGCCACTCCTCGAGCATCACGAACGGATCCACCGGCGGCGCCTCGAAGGCGCGGAGGTCGCCGGCGGCGGCGCCCGAGAGCGGCCCAGCCACCTCGTCAGCCGAGGACACCGAGCAGCTCCAGTGTCGGGGCGATGGTGATGCCGACACCGGCCGACACGCAGATCACCACGGCGTACCAGCGCCGGCTCCGCGCGCGGACGCCGCCCGAGCCCCATCCGAAGGCGACGGCCGCGATGACGCCGCCGATCACCAGGAGCGCGCCGAACGCGATGATCAGCCACAGCACGAGTTCGCCCACGCCGACAGGCTATCGCCCCAGCATCGCCCGCCATGTGTCGAGGATCCCTGCCGTGGCGCGGCTGTCGTTCCAGGGCATCTGCGGCGCCGCGCGACGACCGGCCGCCGCCGCGGCGACGAGCGCGTCGGCCTCGGCCGCGAACGGGTTGACCTCCGGGAGCACGATCGATGCGCCGGCGCCCGGGACCCTGACCTCGAACGAGGATGCCGAGCGCGCACCGCTCCCCCATCCGGACGGCGCCACGATCTCGCCGGCGTCGCCGACGATGCGGATCTCCCGCGACAGCGGGCGGGTGATCGAGGCGGCGACGTTCGCCACGAGGTCGCCTACCACGAGGCGCGCACGCGCGTCGATGTCGACGCCGGAATCGGGATCGACCTCGCCGTCCGCCGCCTGGACCGTGAGCCCGGCGGGGTCGAGTCCCGCCCAGCGGGCGATCGCGACCGCGGACGAGACCGGATATCCCCCGACGTCGTAGATCGCCCCTCCGGCCAGCAGCGGGTCGAACAACCGCCCGGTGCGGCTCGGCGCCGCGAAGCCGAACGACGCATGGATCTCACGGACCGCACCGATCCGACCGGAGCGGATCTCCCGTTCGATCCGCTCCGAGAACGGCGTGAACCGGTACTTGTACGCCTCGACCACCGGACGCTGCGCCCGGTCGGCGGCGGTGAGGACGGCGGAGGTCTGATCGAGCGACGGCGCCAGCGGCTTCTCGCAGAGGACCGGCTTACCCGCGGCGAGAGCCGCCATCGCCACCTCCGCGTGCGTCGTGTGGACGGTCGCGACGTAGACCGCGTCCACGTCGTCGCGGCGCACGACGTCGTCGTACGTTCCCGAGACGCGGGCGCCGATCTCGCGGGCGAACGCGTCCGCTCGGGCCGCGTCGGCGCTGCCGACGGCGTGCAGCACACCGAGGGAGGAGTCCGGGAGCGCCGCGGCGAAGACCCGCGCGATGGCGCCGGTACCGAGGATCGCCCAGCGCGCGCGTGCCATCGAGACCTTCCGACAAAGAAGAAGCCCCGACCGTTACCACGCGGCCGGGGCGAGACGAGTGAGAGCTCGCCTATCCCTCTCAGCATACCCCGGATGCGGCGGCGCGGACACCACGGCGACCCGACAACATCCCAGGATGCAGAAAACCCCCCGGGTGACCGGGGGGTTTTCATTGTCGCAGGGATACATTCTCTGTAGTATCCGAGTGACCCCAGCGGGATTCGAACCCGCGTTACCGCCGTGAGAGGGCGGCGTACTAGGCCGCTATACGATGGGGCCGCTGCCGTGGCAACCGTTCAAGTATGCCATGCGTTTTCTGCTCATGCAAAATCGAGCCGGGAACGGCCCGTCGCTTGCCGTCCGGAGGCCCGGGGATGTTGACTCGGCTCATGCGAGTCACGAAGCACGAGCACGCCGCCCTGACCCTCGAGAAGCACGGCGAGAAGCTCCTCATCGATCCAGGCATCTTCACCTCCCCCCTCCCCGACGCCGAGAACGTCGCCGCACTCGTCATCACGCACGAGCACCCCGACCACTGGACGGGCGACCACATCGACCGCATCCTCGCGACGAACCCCGGCCTGCCGATCTATGCGCCCGCGGGCGTCGTGGCCGCCGCTCCCGGCTACACGATCACCGAGGTGTCCCCCGGTGATCGTGTCGACGTCGGTCCGTTCCACCTCGAGTTCTTCGGCGGTGAACACGCCCTCATCCACAAGAGCATCCCGGTGATCGACAACGTGGGCGTCCTCGTCGACGACGCGTTCTACTACCCCGGCGACTCGTTCTCGCTGCCGAAGGGAGCCCATGTGGCGCTGCTGGCGGCGCCCGTCGGCGCGCCGTGGCTGAAGATCGGCGACGCGATCGACTTCGTGCTGGCCGTGGCGCCCCGGCAGGTGTTCGCCACGCACGACATGACCCTGTCCGTCGCGGGCCGCGACATGGGCCGGGAGCGCCTGCGGTGGGCCGCCGAGCAGCACGACGGCGAGCTCGTGATCCTCGAGCCCGGAGACAGCGCCGAGATCTGAGCGCCTCACGACGAAGGCGGACGCGGCGACCGAGGTCGCGGCGTCCGCCTTCGTCGTGAGGCGCGTGCTTACTGGGCGTCGAGATCCGTCTCGAGAAGCGCCACGAGCTCGTCGAGCGCCTGCTCGGCGCCGTCGCCCTCGGCCTTCAGCGTGACGACCGAGCCCTTGCTGGCTCCGAGGCCGATGATCGACAGGATGCTCCCGGCGTTGAGGTCGGGACCGCCCTCCGCCGCGATCGTCACGGGGATCTTCTTCTCCTGCACGGCCTGCACGAAGAGCTTCGCGGGGCGGGCGTGGAGGCCCGAGTTGCTGGCGATGGTCGCCTGACGTTCTGCCATGAGTTGTTCCTCTCGTCTAACGCTTCCTATGCTCTCAGGCCGTGACGGGTTCTGCCGCCGCTTCCGCCTGGGAGAGTTCCTTGCGCCCGACCCAGGTCTTCAGTGCCACGACCGCCAGCGCGGACACCACGGTGCCGGCGATGACGGCGAGGAGGAAGCCCCACCACGGGTCGATCGCGAAGAGCACGAAGAGGCCGCCGTGCGGAGCGAGCGACGAGACGCTCAGCGCCATGCTCAGCCCGCCCGTGACCGCGCCGCCCAGCATCGACGCGGGGATCACGCGCAGCGGGTCGGCGGCGGCGAACGGGATCGCTCCCTCGCTGATGAAGGCGGCACCGAGCAGCCAGGCGGCCTTGCCGTTCTCGCGCTCGACGGGCGTGAACACCCGACGCGAGAGCACGGTGGAGGCGAGCGCCATCGCGAGCGGCGGCACCATGCCCGCGGCCATCACGGCGCCCATGATGAGGAACGGGACGGCGTGGACGTCGCCCGTCGACGCGCTCGCGAGACCGGCCGTGGCGAAGGCGTACGCGACCTTGTTGACGGGTCCGCCGAGGTCGAAGCACATCATGAGACCCAGGATGACGCCGACGAGCACGATGCCGGACGTGCCGGCCAGGTTGGTCAGGCCCTCGTTCAGCAGGTCCATGAGCGCGGCGATCGGCCGGCCCAGGAAGAGGATCATCAGACCCGACGCGACGATCGACGCGATGAGCGGGATGATCACGACGGGCATCAGGCCCCGCAACCAGCGCGGCGCATCGAGGCGACCGATCCACCAGGCGATGAAGCCGGCGAGGAGACCGCCGATGATGCCACCGATGAAGCCCGCGTTCATGAGGACCGCGACGGCTCCCGCGACGAATCCGGGGGCGATGCCGGGGCGGTCGGCGATCGCGAACGCGATGTAGCCGGCCAGGGCCGAGACGAGGAAGCCCATCGACGTGGAGCCGATCATGAAGGCGACCGAGCCCAGATACTGACCCAGGCCGCCGGCGGGGAGCTCCCACAGCGAGTTGTTGACGATCACGTCGGCCGCGTTGTCGGTGACGTTGTAGCCGCCGAGCAGGAACCCGAGGGCGATGAGCAGACCGCCGCCGGCGACGAACGGGATCATGTAGCTGACGCCGGTGAGCAGGATCCGCTGGATCTTCGCGCCCCATCCGATGCGTTCGGTGGCCGACGGTGCGCTCTGCTGTGCCGTCGCCGCCGCCACGCGCGCCGAGCGCGGGTCGCGCGCCGCCGCGATGGCCTCGGTGATGAGCGCGACGGGCTGCTCGATCCCCCGCTTGACCCCGGAGCGCACGACGGGCTTGCCCGCGAAACGCTGGGGCTCGCGCACATCCACGTCGACCGCGAAGATCACGGCGTCCGCGTCGTCGATCGTGCTCTGGGGCAACGCCTTGTAGCCGCTGGAGCCCTGCGGCTCGACGATCAGGTCGATGCCCTGCTCCTTGCCCGCGGCGGTGAGGGCGTCCGCGGCCATGAAGGTGTGGGCGATGCCGGTGGCGCACGCGGTGACGGCGACGATGCGTGCCGGGCGTCCGTCGACCTGCAGGTCGGATGCTCCGGCCTCCGCCTTCCGGGCGGCGCGTGTGCTCTCCGGCGCCAGCGCGGGGGCTGCGGCCGGCGCGGGCTCACCCTCGCCGATGGCGGCGCGCACGATCCCGACGACCGCATCGGCATCCGCCGCGGCCCGCAGGTCGCTGGTGAACTGCTCCTGCATGAGGTTGCGCGCCAGTCGCGACAGGACCGCGAGGTGCTCCTCGGCCGCATCGGCGGGTGCGGCGATCAGGAAGACGAGGTCCGCGGGGCCGTCGGGCGCGCCGAAGTCCACGCCGGGCGTGAGCCGCGCGAACGCCAGCGAGGGCGTCGTCACAGCGGCGCTCTTCGCGTGCGGGATGGCGATGCCGCCCGGGAGGCCGGTCTCGTCCTTCTGCTCGCGGTCCCACGCGTCGGCGAACAGGGCCTCCGCGTCGTTCGCGCGGCCCTCCGCGACGACGAGCTCCGCGAGGGCTCGGATGACGGCGGCTTTGTCGCCGCCCAGGTTCTGATCGAGGCTGACAAGGCCCCGGATGATGGTGTCGGACACGATGACCTCCAGTGGTCGGGGTTGTCAGCGGGCGAGATGCTCGATGGGGATGTCGACGGCGGGGAGATCCGCCGGCGTGGGGGGTTGGGTTCCGGGCAGTGACGCGGCGGCCGCGCCGTACCGCATGGCATGGCGGAGCCGCTCCGCGGGCGACGCTCCGGCGACGTCGGCCAGCAGGAAGCCCGCCAGCGAGCTGTCTCCGGCGCCGACCGTGCTCACCGCCTCGATGCGCGGGGCGGTTCCCACCCACACGCCGTCGGCCGTCACGAGCAGCGCGCCCGCGGCCCCCAGCGTGATCAGCGCCGCGCCGACCTTCTCGGGGACGAGGGTGCGAGCGAGCCGCACGAGGCCGTCGATGTCGCCAGGGTCCGCGGCCGCCCCGGTCAGCTCCGCGAGTTCGTGCTCGTTCGGCTTGATGAGGTCGGGCCGGGCGTGCTCCACGCTGGCGTGCAACGCGGGTCCCGAGGTATCGACCGCCACGCGCGGCGCCGCGGCTCCGTAGGCCGACCGCACTGCGGCGATGATGCGCGCGTACAGGTCGTCCCCGGCCCCGGGCGGCAGCGACCCGGCGAGCACCAGCCAGTCGGCGCCCGCGGCGGCATCCACGGTCGCCGCGATGAGCGCCGCGACGTCGCCCTCGCTGAGCGGAGCCCCGGGCAGGTTGATCTTCGTCGTGATGCCGTCGGGATCGAGCACGGTGAGGTTCGCGCGCGCGTGTCCGACGATCGGCACGATACGCAGCGGCAGGGCCGTGGCGGCCAGGACGGCGGCGTAGGGGTCGGTCGCGGACAGCGGGATGACGGCGGTCGTGCCGACGTCCGCGGCGGCCGTCGCACGCGCGACGTTCACGCCCTTCCCCCCGGCGTCCTCCCGTGACGAGACGGCCGCCTGCACCTCGCCGGGTCGGAGTGCCGCGCCCAGTGTCACGGCGCGGTCGAGCGAGGGGTTCGCGGTGACGGTGACGATCATGCGACCCGCACCTCCACTCCGGCGTCATGGAGCGCGGCGGCGAGTTCCACCGGGGGCGCGGCATCGGTGACCAGCACGTCGATGTCGGTGAGCGGGGCGAACCCGACCAGCAGCTCGAGATCGAACTTCCGGGCGTCGCTGACCACGATGACCCGTCGCGCCGCTGTCACGATGGCACGCTTGACCGCCGCCTCTTCCGGGTCGGGCGTGCTCAGACCGAACGGCGCGGAGACGCCGTTGGTGCCGATGAAGGCGATGTCGGGGCGGAGGCCCGCGATGGCGAGTGTCGTCGACGCCCCGACGGCGGCGCCCGTGACGCCGCGCACGCGGCCGCCGACCACGGTGAGCGCCACGCAATCGGATGCCGTCAGCGCGGGCGCGAGGGCGAAGGCGTGGGTGACCACATCCGCGGTGCCCTGCGATGCGCCGAGGTAGGCGGGCAGGGCCGCAGCGACGGCGCCCACGGTGGATCCGGCGTCGAGGTAGATCGATCCGGCGAAGCGCTCCCCCACCTCGGCCAGCGCGCGCTGGGCGATGCGCTGCTTGAGCTCCGCGTGCTCGCCCATGCGCTGGCCCAGCGAGATCTCGCGCGTGCTCGAGCGGTCGGGCGCCACGGCGCCGCCGTGGACGCGGCGTAGAAGCCCCTGCTCCTCGAGGACGCCGAGATCGCGACGGACCGTCTCGGTCGTCACCTCGAACCGCTGCGCCAGATCGACGACGGCGAGCCGCCCTTCGGCGTCAAGAATGCGCGTGATCGCGTGATGGCGCTCCGTTGCGTACATGGGAAATCCTCCTCGATTCCCACAGAATACAACACAGATCCACAGATATGAAGGCCCCGAGAGCAGCGATGGCCCCGACCCTCACCGGGTCGAGGCCATCGCGGGGTGCGAAGGATCAGGCTTCGCTCATGGCCTGAACGGCGGCCTGCCCCTTGGCGGCGTAGTAGGCGGCACGCGCCGCATCCTTGCGCGCCTGCTCGGCGTATCCGGCATCGAGGACGGCCTGGTCGACGGCGACGCTCTCGACGGTGTTCACGCCGTTGTACTTCTCGATGTAGGCGTCGAGCTCGGGTCCGCTGGTCCACGACGTGATCAGGCAGTAGCGCGGGTCCGTGCCGTTGTGCGTCGCCGCGTGCCACAGCCGCTGCGTGTCGATGATCAGCTGCGCACCGGCCGGAAGCGCGATGCGCACCTCACCGCGCGGGTCGGTGCGATTCTCGCGCAGCACGAAGTAGCTGTCGGTGTCGTCGGTGAGGTTGAAGAAGCCCCGCACGACCCATCCCGTGCCATCCGGGTTCAGGCGGTTGTTGTCATCCTGGTGCAGGTTGTACAGGCACTCGCCGTAGGGCGTGGGCTGCAGCTCGATGACGCGGCAGCGCCCGACGTTCGCACCCGGCTCCTGCGCGCGGCGGGTGAGGTTCGGGGCCTTGGCCACCTGCGAGTCGATCCAGACGCCGTCCTTGTCGGTGCGCGGCGGCTTGTGGTTCCAGAACCCGTTGCACTCGATCTCGCCGAAGGCGCTGGCCAACGGTGCGAAACGGGTGTCCCCCGACGACTTCCAGTCGTTGTACTCGATGTCGAGCCATTCCTTGGGGTCGAGCTCCTGGTTGTAGCTGTCGAGGACGACGTAGCCGGTCTCCTCGAGAGCGGCGGACTTGATGTAACCCATGACGAATCATGCCTTTCGGTGGGGGGTCAGCGCGTTTTTACTGGCCCAGGTAAGGCCACCCTACTCGTCGCCCCCGCGAAGTCCCGGGTAGCCGGCAGAGCGTCGCGACCTCCACCTAGAGTGGATGTCGGCGGCCCGCATCGCCGAGGAGAAACGCACGGTGGGAGACGAGAACGAGCACATGGTCAGCGCCACGAATGTCGATGCCACCGCCGTCAACACCATCGCCTGGCTGACCGCGTCCGACACCTCGATCGTCGTCCCCGTCTACCAGCGGCAGTACCGGTGGGACATCGGCGCCTGCGAGCAGTTGCTCTCCGACATCCGCGCCGTGGCCGACCTCGACGACGGCAGCACGCACTTCCTCGCCTCGATCCTGTCGTCGCGCGGCAGCGGGCCGGATGAGGGCGAGCTCGTCCTCATCGACGGGCAGCAGCGCATCACCACGCTCATGCTGCTCATCGCCGCGCTGGCGCACACGGTCGCGGGCACCGACGCGGCGCTCGCGGCGGAGCTGCACCGGGTTCTGGTGCGGCCGGGCGACCCCGTCCGCACCAAGCTCCGACCCCATCGCGCGTGGGCCGAGGTGTTCGAGCGGGTCATCCTCGGGGACTCCTCCCCCGCCGGCGACGATCCGGAGTCGCGATTCGACGACAACTACGCGTTCTTCCGCAGCCAGATCCGCGCCGACGAGGCGCCGCGCATCTGGCGCGGTCTGCGGCGGCTGGAGCACGTCGCGATCGCACTCGGCGCCGACGCGAACGCGCAGCAGATCTTCGAGAGCCTCAACTCGACGGGCGAGCCGCTGCGCGACCACGAGCTGATCCACAACTACATGCTGATGGGGCTCACGCACGCCGAGCAGACCGATGTCGAGGATGCGTTCTGGCTCCCGATCGAGCAGAACACCGGCGAGACGATCGCCGACTTCTGGCGGCACTACCTCGTCATGCGCACGGGTCGCGAAGTCACCGGCGGCGGAGGCCGTGCGGTCTACGACGCGTTCCGCCAGGAGTTCCCGGTGCTCGATCTCGACGCCCTCCGCAGCGCGGCACGCGAGTGGAAGGAGTTCTCGGAGATCTACCGGGTCCTCCTCGAGCCCGCTCACGCCCCCGACGAGCAGGTGGCGCAGCAGCTGCGCCACCTCGCCACCTTCGGGCGGGGGATGTATCCCCTCGTCATGCACGCCTACCGCGACTGGACGACGAGCGCCATCGACGCCGCCGCGTTGATCGACACGCTCGAGGCGGTGCAGTCGCTGCTGCTGCGGCGTGCGGTCTCGGGCCTGTCCAACGATCGCCTCGTCGCACGCCTGTGCCGCGCCCGCGCCGAGGGTGCCGACGCTCTGGGACGGGCATTCGGGCGCATCACTCCGTCGGACGAGCGCGTGCGGATGGCGCTCAAGTTCACCGCGCTGCCGCATCCCGCCTACGTCCTGGGCCGGCTGTCGGGGGCATCGAGCCTCACCGATCTCGCGATCGAGCACATCGTGCCACTGGCTCCCGCCGACACCTGGAGCGGCGACGGCATCCGCCCGTGGGCCGACTACACGGACGACGAGCAGAACAGCCACCGCGCGCTCGCGGCGACGCTCGGCAACCTGGCGCTGCTGGAGGAGCCGCTCGTCGAGCGTGTCATCGACCGCTCGTTCCCCGACAAGCGCGCCGCCTACCGCGCGAGCGATCTGCCGACGACGACGGAGATCGCCGCGTACGCGGCGTGGAACACGGCGGCGATCGCCGCGCGCACGGCGGAGCTCACCGACCGCTTCCTCGCGATCTGGCGCCGCCCCGTCGACGTCGCGATCGACGACGACGACCTCACCCCCATCCTCGACGCGAAGCGCCGTCGCGGCTTCCCGCCGGGATGGCAGCGCGAATGGTCGTACGTCGAGTACCGCGGCGAGCACTGGGAGGTGCCCGACATCAAGTACCTGTTCAACCGGGTGTTCGCCCGGCTCTGGGCGGACTCCCGCGCGGATGTGGTCTCGTTCAGCGCCCGTCGCGGCGGCCCGGTGTACGAGACGCGGGCCTGGAACGGCGCCTGGGACACCCTCGGCGACAACGCCTACCTCTACATGGGATGGGACTCGCGCTACATGCTCGCCGCCGTCCAGGGCGTGCTCGAAGAAGCGGGCATCGCCGCCGAGGTCTTCGTGAAGTACTCCTACATCGGCAACGCGATGCGGGACTAGAGCTCCGTCGCCCCGCGGGCCAGGCGCAGCCCGACGTCGTCGTGCTCGGAGCCCGGTCGACCGCCGCGACGCGCCGAGGCGCGTGCGCTCCACGAGTCGTCGGCGTAGCCGCCACCGCGGAAGACCCGGTACTCGTCGTCGCTGTCGGGGTCGAAGAGATCCCAGCACCACTCCCACACGTTCCCCAGCGTGTCGAACAGACCGTTCAGGTTCGGCATCTTTCCGCCGACGTCCTGCGGCGACGAGACGCCGTCGGCGCTGGTCCACGCGATGTCGGGGAGCGATCCGTAGTGCGCGGCGTGGGAGCCGGCGCGGCAGGCGAACTCCCACTCGATCTCGGTCGGGAGCCGGTAGCCGTCGGCATCCGGGTGCCACGTGACCTCGGGTCCGTCGAAGGTGTACGCCGGGTCCCATCCCTCCCACTCGGATGCGGCGTTGCACAGCCGGACGGCCCGCATCCAGCTGACGCCCGTGACCGGGCGCCGAGGGTGACGCGACGGCAGGCCGATCATCTCGGCGGCGATCTCCTGGGTCACCGGGAAGACGCCGAGCTCGAACGGCAGGACGTCGACCGTGCGCCGCGTCCGGCCCCGCGCGTCCTGCAGCGCGAGCGAGCCGCCCGCGATGGGCGCCATCTCGATATCGACCATCCGCCCACTCTAAGCGCGCCCCTAGGATCGAACCGATGACGGCGAGCGTGCACCCGGAGACCCCGGTCGATCGGCCCCCTGCCCTGCCGTGGTGGCGCCGGCTCCTGCGCAGCCCGCTCGCCGGGGCCGCGGTGTGCACTGTGATCGCCGCACCGCTCTACGTCACAGGTCGGGGGATGGAGCTGCCGGGCTATCTGCTCGCGCTCGTCGCCGGATGGCTCGTGGCCGTGTCGTTCGTCGGCGCCACCGCCCGCCTGCCCGCGCCGTGGGGCATCGTCCTGCACATCGCGGGCGCGGTGGCCGCCGTTCCCCTGCTGATCGCCATGGCCTCGCCTGCCGCGCTTCCGGAGGACGTGCCCGATCCGCTCCGCGCCCTGGCGCTTCTCCCCCGACTCGCCGCCGCTCCCGCGGCCGGGTGGATCTGGCTGACGCTCCTGGCCCGTATCAGCGGGAGGGTGAACGCGGGCTCGGCCGCCCGCGCCGCGACACTCGCGGTGCCGGCGTGGCGGCACGTGGGCCGTCGCTGGATCCTCGATTTCCCCGCTGTCCCGATCGGCTCGCGGTCGTTGCGGTGGACGCTGATCGCCGCCGGAGGCGCCGTCGCGGCCATCGCCCTCACCGCGCTGATCCTGCTCTACGACACGGTGACGCGCCTCGGCCCGTACCCGCTGATCCTCGCCTTCGGCCTCCTGCTGGCGCTGCCGGCGCACGCCGTCGTCACCGCTCTGCTGCGTCGGCGCACGGTGCCCGCCCGGATCGAGGTGACGGTCGACGCGCTGCGCATCTTCCTCGACACAGACACAGACACAGACACAGACGCGGATGCCGGTGGCGCGCGCCCCGCCTTCGTCGCCCCGTTCGCCCGCGCCACGCTGCTGCTGTGGGAGCAGTCCGGCGAGGGTGCGCGTCTGGAAGCACGCCTCGCGGACGGCAGGGATGTGGTGCTCCTGGCGGGGGTCGCGCGGGCCCCACGCGGCTCGGCGGCGCTCCTGCCGCCCCTTCCGCGGAAGGTCGTCGAGCTCTGGGCCGGCTCCGGACTCGAACGGCGTCCGACGCGGTCGGACACGCGCGTCGCCTTCGGTCCGCGGCGCGCGTCCGGGCAACGAAAAACCCCCGCCTGAGCGGGGGTTTTTCACAGCTGGGGTACCTGGACTCGAACCAAGAACAAAGGTACCAGAAACCTCCGTGTTGCCAATTACACCATACCCCACCGGGTCAGACCGAAGTCGTACCGAAGATCGAGTTTAGTCGACTCCTGCGGGCCTGACAAATCGAGCGCGTGTCACCCGACGCGATCGACCAGTGCTCCGAGCCGGCGGATGCTCTCCTTCTTGCCGAGGAGCTCCAGCGACTCGAAGAGCGGCGGCGAGATGCGGCGACCGCTCGCCGCGACCCGCAGCGGCCCGTACGCGACACGCGGCTTGAGACCGAGGCCGTCGATCAACGCGGCCTGCAACGCCTCCTGCACCGCCGCCGCCGTGAACTCGGCCTCGGGCACCAGCTCCAGCGCACCGACCGAGGCGACGAGCACCTCGCCCGCGTTGGCGGGGAGCGACGCGAGGGCGTCGTCGGCGTACTCGACGTCGTCGCGGAAGAGGAAGCCCACCAGGGCGGGAACCTCCCCCAGCAGCTGGACGCGCTCGTGCACGAGGGGCGCGACGGCCGAGATCAGCGCGCGCTCGCGGTCGGTGGGCGTCTCCCCCACGACGCCCGCGGTGACCAGATACGGCAGGATCCGCGTCTCGAACTCTGCGGGCGACAGCATCCGGATGTGGTCGCCGTTGATCGACTCGGCCTTCTTCTGGTCGAAGCGCGCGGGGTTCGGGTTGACGTCGGCGATGTCGAAGGCGGCGACCAGCTCGTCGAGCGAGAACACGTCGCGGTCGGGGGCGAGCGACCAGCCGAGGAGGGAGAGGTAGTTGAGCAGGCCCTCGTGGATGAAGCCCTTCTCGCGCTGCAGGAAGAGATCGGCCTGCGGGTCGCGCTTGGAGAGCTTCTTGTTGCCGACCTCGCCGAGCACGAGCGGCATGTGGCCGAACCGCGGCACGAAGTCGGTGACACCGGCCTCGACGAGCGCGCGGTAGAGCGAGAGCTGCCGCGCGGTGGAGGGCATGAGGTCTTCGCCGCGGATGACGTGGGTGATGCCCATCAGCGCGTCGTCCACCGGGTTCACGAAGGTGTACAGCGGGATGCCGCCGGCACGCACGATGACGAAGTCGGGGAACGACCCGGCGGGGAACGTCACCTCGCCGCGGATGAGGTCGACGTAGGTCAGGTCTTCGTCCGGCACCCGCAGGCGCCACGCCGGCTCGCGGCCCTCGGCGCGGAAGGCGGCCTTCTGCTCGTCCGTGAGGTCGCGGTCGAAGTTGTCGTACCCGAGCTGCTTGGCGCGCCCGTTCGCGGCGTTGCGGGCATCGATCTCCTCGGCCGTCGAGTAGCTCTCGTACACGACACCGG
This sequence comes from Microbacterium sp. NPDC089189, assembly GCF_040685095.1. NCBI lineage: Bacteria > Bacillati > Actinomycetota > Actinomycetes > Micrococcales > Microbacteriaceae > Microbacterium > Microbacterium sp. NPDC089189. Next base: position 82,691 of record NZ_JBFBHG010000013.1, on the reverse strand, counting down.
CGGCGACGAGCTTCTCGAGCACGCCGCGGTACAGGTCGTGGCGCTGCGACTGGCGGTACGGCGCGTGGGGACCCCCGACCTCGACGCCCTCGTCCCAGTCGATCTCGAGCCAGCGCAGCGCATCGAGCAGCTGCTGGTAGCTCTCCTCGCTGTCGCGCGCGGCATCCGTGTCCTCGATGCGGAAGATCAGCTTGCCGCCGTTGTGCCGGGCGTAGGCCCAGTTGAACAGCGCGGTGCGGATGAGGCCGACGTGCGGCAGACCGGTGGGCGACGGGCAGAACCGGACGCGGACGTCCGAGCCGCTGGCGGTCGTGGTGCGGGGATCGGGTGCGGAAGCCATAGACCTCCAGCCTAGCCGCGTGGCGCCGATCGTTCCGTGGCCGCCGCGGCCTCGCTCACCGCCGCCAGGGCGGCACGGAGGGCGGGGACACGCTCCGCGCCCTGCGCCGTGACCGTGTGGAGCGTCCGCTGCGCGCGGGGCGGGAGCGGGACGGCGCGGATGCCGGCGAGGAGCGGGAAGGACGACACGGCGAGCCCCGGGAGGGTCGCCACGCCCGTGCCGCGCGCGACGAGACTCTCGACGGCGACGATGTTGTCGGTCTCGAAGGCGATCCGCGGGGTGAATCCGGACCGCTCGCACAGGTCGAGGAGGTGGCCGCGGCATCGCGGGCACCCCGCGATCCACGACGCCTCGGACAGGTCGCCGAGGTCGGCGACGGCGGCCGCCGCGACCGCGTGCCCCTCGGGCACCACGACGTACATCGGATCGACGCCGATCCGGTCGACGGCGAGACCCCGCGCACTCGCCCCGTGCGGATCCTCGCGGTCGCCGGGGAAGCTGAAGGTGAGCGCGATGTCGGCGCGATCCTCGCGGACGGCGGCGACGGCCTCGGGCGGCTCCGCCTCGACGTACGTGACGACGACACCGGGCGCGCGGTCAGCGAGAAGAGCGAGCACGCGCGGCACGATCGTCGGCGACGCGGAGGGGAATCCCACGATGCGCACGCGGCCGGAGTGGAGTCCCCGCAGTTGATCGAGCTCCCCCGCCGCCGCATCGATCGCCAGGGCGACCGCGCTCGCGTGCCGCGCCAGCACCTCGCCGGCGGCCGTCAGCCGCACCCGTCGCCCCACGCGCTCGACGATCGGCATGCCCACACGACGCTCGATCCGCCGGACGTACTGGCTGATCGCGGGCTGGCTGTACCCGAGGGCCGCGGCAGCCGCCGTGATCGATCCCGTATCTGCGATCGCCCGCACCACACGGAAGGCGTGCAGACCGGGGTCGCGTTCGGCATCCGTCATCTCGTCCACGCGGACAACCTATAACGCGAGCTTATATCCGGGATACCGAACCTGCCGTAGACCTGCGCGACAGGCCGTCGCACGCTGGGGAGGTGACCCTCGTGAGCGACGCCCCCGCCCTCCGCATCCCGCCGATGCGAGCGGCGTTCGCGGGCGGCCGCGGCTACCTCGCCGCCTGCACCGGCGGGCTCCCGCCGCGCGCCGCGCACGAGGCGCTGCGGCGCGATCTCGAGCGGAGCGTGACGGAGGGCCCCGACCTCGGCGCCTACAGCGACGACGTCGAGGCGTCACGCGGTCACATCGCCCGTCTCCTCGGGGTCTCCCCCGCGCGCATCGCCATCGGGTCGCAGACCTCCGTGCAGGTCAGCCTGCTGGCCGCATCCCTGCCGATCGGCGCCGAGGTGGTGTGCGCCGAGGCGGACTTCTCCTCGCTGCTCCTGCCGTTCGCGCACGCCGGCCGCGACCTGCGTCTGCGGTCCGTGCCCCTCGCCGAGCTGCCGGGGGCCGTCACCGCCCAGACGGCGCTCGTCGCCTTCTCCCTCGTGCAGTCCGCCACCGGGGAGGTCGCGGACATCGCGGCCATCTCGGCCGCGGCGCGTGCAGTCGGCGCGCTGACCCTCTGCGACGGCACCCAGGCGGTCGGATGGATGCCGGTCGACGCCGGCCTGGTCGACGCATTCGTGGTGCACTCCTACAAATGGCTCTGCGCGCCGCGGGGCGTCGCATTCCTCGCGCTCGCGCCCCGGCTCGCCGCCGCGCTCCGTCCGGCGCAGGCGGGGTGGTACGCGGGAGCCGACCCGTGGCGCTCCTGCTACGGATCAGAGGTGGAGCTGGCCTCGGATGCGCGACGCTTCGACGTGTCGCCGGCGTGGCAGGCGTTCGTCGGGGCACGACCGGCGCTCGCCCTGTTCGCGCACGCCGATGTCGCCGCGATCCACGCCTACACGACGGGGCTCGCCGGCCGCTTCGCCGCGCGGATCGGGCTTCCCGTCGCAGCGCGGCCCACGGCGATCGTCACCTGGTCCGATCCCGACGGCCGGGACCTGGCGGCCCTCCGTGCCGCGGGTCTGGTCGTCTCCGGCCGCGCCGGGCGTGCCCGCGTCGCGTTCCACGTCTTCAACGACGACGAGGACGTCGACACGGCCGCGGCGTCACTCGGCCGCTAGGCGCTCCGCCGCCCCCGCGGCGACAGGAGCGCGATCACCGCGACGATCGCCAACGCAGCGAAGGCGAGACCGCCGTACCCGATCCACCCGAGCGCCGCGCCGGCGGCGATCGCACCGCCGGCGCCGACGAGGTTCATGGCGAGGTCGCTACGGCCCTGGCGACGCGTCCGCTCCGCCTCCCCGCTCGCCTCGACGAGCAGGGCGGCGCCCGCGACCGTCGCCGCGCTCCATCCGAGGCCCAGCAGCACGAGTCCGACCGTCACGGCGGCACCCGAGGACTGACCGAGGCCCGAGACGACGAGGGAGGCGGCCAGCAGCGCTTGGCCGAGCAGGATCGTGCGCACGCGGCCCCAGCGGTCGGCGAGCAGCCCGAACACCGGCGAGAGCGCGTACATGCCGGCGATGTGCAGGCTGATCGTCAGGCCGACGATCGACAGGCTCGCGCCCTGATGGGTCAGGTGGACGGGCGTCATCGCCATGATCGCGACCATGACCCCGTGCGAGCCGGCGATCGCGAGGATCGCGTAGCGCGCCGCCACCGGGCGATCCGCTCGGGCGACGGTCGTCCGGACCGCGCCGTGGCCGCCCTCGGCGAGCTGCCCCGCGACCACGAGCGGATCGGGCCGCAGGAACGCGAGGAACAGCGCGACGGCGAGCACCTGCGCGACGACGGTGAACAGGTAGGGACCGGTGAACCGCGGCATGCCGAGCGCGTCGCCGAGGACCTCACCGGGACCGATCAGGTTCGGACCGAGCACCGCGCCGATGGTCGTCGCCCAGACCACGATCGAGATGTCGCGTCCGCGCGACGCATCCGTTGCGAGGTCGGCGGCGGCGAAGCGCGACTGCAGGTTGGCCGCCTGCCCCGCGCCGATGAGCACGATGCCGGCGAGCAGAAGCGGGAAGGAACGCGAGCCGGCGGCGATCACGACGAGGATCACCCCGATGAGCGCCACCCCGAGGCCCGAGGTGAGCGCCGGACGCCGGCCGCGTCGCCGGGCGAGCGCGGCGAGCGGAATGGCGAAGGCGGCGGCGCCCAGCGTCACCGCGGCGGCGGCGAGCCCCGACAGCGACTCGTCGCCCGACAGATCGGCGGCGAGCAGGGCACCGAGCGAGACGGTGGCGCCGAACGCGACCCCGCCGAGGGTCTGTCCGAGCGAGAGCACCCAGACGGTGCGGCGACGGATCGCCGCCAGCCGTGCGCCGCCGAGCGGGTCGACGGCGCGCGCGTCAGGCATCGCGCACGCTGTTGCGCAGGGTACCGATCCCCTCGATCTCGACCTCGACCTCGTCACTGGCGACGATCGGCCCGACACCCGCGGGCGTTCCGGTCATGATCACGTCTCCGGGAAGCAGCGTGAAGGCCGCCGACGCGTACGCGACGAGATCGGCGACGCCGTGCACCATGTCGGACAGCGGGGCGCTCTGGCGCACCTCGCCGTTGACCCGCGTGACGAGCACGGCGGCAGGGTCGAGCTCGGTCTCCATCACGGGGCCGAGCGGGCAGAAGGTGTCGAACCCCTTCGCCCGGGCCCACTGACCGTCGCTGCGCTGCAGGTCACGGGCAGTGACGTCGTTGCCGACCGTGTAGCCGAACACGAACTCGAGGGCCTTGTCGGCGGGGACGTTCTTGGCGATGCGGCCGATCACGACCACCAGCTCACCCTCGAACTCCACCCGCTCCGACTGCGGCGGGCGCACGATCGTGTCGCCCGGGCCCACGACCGAGGTGTTGGGCTTGAGGAACATCAGCGGCTCGGCGGGCACCTCGTTGCCGAACTCCGCGGCGTGCGCACGGTAGTTGCGGCCGATGGCGACGACCTTCGAGCGCGGGATGACGGGGGCCAGCAGCGCGACGTCGGCGATCGGGATGCGGCGCCCGGTCGGCTCGAATCCGGCGAACATGGGGTCACCGGCGAGCACGACCAGGTCGGTGTCGTCGACGATGCCGTAGGCGATGGCGTCCTGGTGGCTGAAACGGGCGATCTTCACCCGCTCAGCCTACCCAGGACGCCGCCTCACCGGTCAGCCGTCGAGGCGGACCAGCCAGTTGTGGCGGTCTTCGCGGCGACCGTACTGGATGTCGGTGAGCTCCTCGCGCAGCGACAGCGCGAGCGAGCCCGTCGGCTGCTCGTCGAAGAAGTTCTTCCCCTTGAGCTGACCGATCGGGGTGACGACGGCCGCGGTGCCGCAGGCGAACACCTCGACGATGTCGCCGGAGGCGACGCCCTCGCGCCATTCGGCCAGCGTCACCGCGCGTCCCTCGACCTTGTGCCCGCGGTCGATCGCGAGCTGCAGGATCGAGTCGCGCGTGATGCCCTCGAGGATCGAGTCGGACTGCGGCGTCACGAGGGTGCCGTCCTTCTTGACGAAGACGATGTTCATGCCGCCCAGCTCTTCGACGTTGCCGTCCGCGTCGAGGAACACGACCTGGTCGCACTCGTTCTCGTACGCCTCCGACTGCGGCAGCAGGCTCGACGCGTAGTTGCCGCCGGTCTTGGCCGCTCCCGTGCCGCCCTTGCCGGCGCGCGAGTAGTCCTCGCTCAACCAGATCGACACCGGCTGCACGCCGCCCTTGAAGTAGGCGCCCGCGGGGCTCGCGATCAGGTAGTAGGCCACCTTGTTGGCGGGCCGCACACCGAGGAACGCCTCCTTCGCGAACATGAAGGGGCGCAGGTACAGGCTCTGGTCCTCGCCCGAGGGGACCCAGTCGCCGTCGAGAGCGACGAGCTCGCGCAACGACTGCAGGAAGTACGACACGGGCAGCTCGGGGAGCGCGAGGCGGCGCGCCGAACGCTGCAGGCGGCGTCCGTTCTGGTCGGGGCGGAAGGTGTGCACGGACCCATCCGCGTGACGGTAGGCCTTGATGCCCTCGAAGACCTCCTGGCCGTAGTGCAGGACGGCCGCGGCGGGGTCGAGCGAGATCGGGCCGTACGGCTGCACGCGCGGACGGTGCCAGCCACCGCGGACGGACCAGCAGATGTCGACCATGTGGTCGGTGAACGCGGTGCCGAAGCCGGGGTTGGCCAAGATCTCGGCGCGCTGGGCCGGAGCCTTCGCCGCCAGGTTCTTCGTGACCTGGAACGTGAGCGGCTCGAGGCCGGCGTCCGGATCGGTGTCGAGGAGTGTCATGAGATGTCTCGCTTCGTCTGCGCGCGGGGCGCGTTCTGGGGGCGACGGATGCTGCGGGTCCAGGTTACGCCCGGAGCCGGGCCACGATCGCGTCGCCGATCTGCGTCGTGGTGCGGGGGGACGACCCTCTGGCGGCGATGTCGGATTCGACCGCACCGGTGAGGCGGCCCGCTTCGTCCTGCAGTCCCAGGTGGTCCAGGAGCAGGGCGACCGAGAGGATCGCGGCCGTGGGGTCGGCCTTCTGCTGTCCGGCGATGTCGGGAGCCGATCCGTGCACGGGCTCGAACATCGACGGGAACGCGCCGTCCGGGTTGATGTTGCCGGAAGCGGCGAGGCCGATGCCACCGGTGACGGCGCCAGCCAGATCGGTCAGGATGTCGCCGAAGAGGTTGTCGGTGACGATCACGTCGAAACGGCCCGGGTTCGTGACCAGGAAGATCGTTGCCGCGTCGACGTGCAGGTAGTCTACGGCGACCTCGGGGTGCTCGAGCGCCACCTCGTCGACGATCCGCTTCCAGATGCCGCCCGCGTGCACGAGCACGTTGGTCTTGTGCACCAGCGTGAGACGGCGCCGACGCCGCTCGGCCTCGGCGAACGCGAACCGCACGACCCGTTCCACGCCGAAGGCGGTGTTCACCGAGGTCTCGTTGGCGACCTCGTGGGGCGTCCCCACGCGGATCGCGCCGCCGTTGCCGACATAAGGACCTTCCGTGCCCTCGCGGACCACGACGAAGTCGATCTCGCCCGGATCGGCGAGCGGTCCGGCGGCGCCGGGGTAGAGCTTCGACGGGCGCAGGTTCACGTAGTGGTCGAGGGCGAACCGCAGCCTCAACAGCAGCCCGCGTTCGATGTTCGCGTTCGCGAGCCGGGGGTCGCCCGGCACGCCTCCGACGGCGCCCAGCAGGATCGCGTCGTGGCCGGCGATCGCCGCGAGGTCGTCGTCGGAGAGCGTGTCGCCGGTCTCGAGGTAGCGACCGGCGCCGAGCGAGAACGTCGTCTTCTCGAACGCGACGCCGCTGTCCGCCGTCACGGCATCGAGAGCCTTGACGGCCTCAGCGACGACCTCCGGACCGATGCCGTCACCGGGGATGACGGCGAGCTTCACGACGCGCGACATGGCACTCCTTGCTGGGATGCCGCGGATCAGCGCCGCGGCGTGTGGCGGGATCCTCCCAGCGTAGTGGCGGCGATCACACCGGCCACGACGACGAGTCCGGCGCCGATCAACGACGTCGCGCCGACGCCGGCGTCGAAGGCGTGGGCGGCCGCATCCGCGAGCGATCGGCCGAGCGCCGGATCCAGTTGGCCCGCCTGGTGCATGGCGCCCGCGAGCGTCTCGCGCGCCGCTTCGCCCGCCGCGGCCGGGACTCCCTCGGGGATCTGCAGGTTGGCCCGGTAGAGCGCCGTCAGGAGCCCGCCCAGCAGCGACGTGCCGAGCACGGCACCGACCTCGTACGCCGTCTCGGAGACGGCGCTGGCCGCACCCGCCTTGGCGGGCGGCGCACTGGCGAGCACGAGCTCGTTCGAGACGGTCTCGGCCGCGCCGATGCCGATGCCCAAGGACACGAACGCGAGGACGAGGGTGCCCACGGCGTTCGGGTCGGTCGAGGTGGCGACCAGCACGTACCCGAGGAAGGAGAACACGAGGGCGCCGGGGACGACGATCCTCGGCGAGACGCGCTTGGCCACCGGGACCACCGCGAGGCCGGCGACGATCGTGGCCGCCATGCCCGGTACCAGTGCCAGCCCCGCATCCATCGGCGAGAGTCCGACGATCAGCTGCAGGTGCTGCGAGACGAAGTAGATGAAGCCGACCAGGGCGAGCACGCTCAGGAGGTTCACCAGGAGCGCACCGGTGAAGGACCCGCGCCGGAAGAGCCGCACGTCGAGCATGGGTGCGCTCGAGCGCACCTGGCGACGCACGAACAACCAGCCGAACACCAGGCCCGCGACGACGAGCACGCCGACCAGCAGGCTCGGACCGTGCGCGGCCACCTCCTTGATCGCGTAGACGATGGGCGCCATGGTGGCCATCGACAGCACGATGCTGAGCGGATCGATGCGGCCGGGGTTCGGGTCGCGGCTCTCGGGCACGAGGAACGGTGCGAGGACGAGCAGCGGCACGAGCACGGGCACGGCCATGAGGAAGACCGATCCCCACGCGAAGTGCTCAAGGAGGACGCCTCCCACGATGGGCCCGAGTGCCGAGCCGGCGGAGAACATCGCGGCCCAGACCGCGATCGCGAGCCGGCGCTGGTCGCGATCGGTGAAGATGCTGCGCAGCAGCGACAGCGTGGAGGGCATGAGCATCGCGCCGAAGACGCCCATGAGAGCGCGCGCGGCGATGAGCAGCTCGGCGGTCGGCGCGAAGGCCCCGAGCGCCGAGACGGCCGCGAATCCGGTCGCGCCGATCAGGAGCAGCCGACGGCGCCCGAAGCGGTCGCCGAGGGTGCCCATCGTGACGAGCGCGCCGGCCAGGACCAGCGGGTACACGTCGATGATCCAGAGCTGCTGGGTGCTCGTGGGCTGCAGGTCGAGCGCGATCACGGGCAGGGCGAAGCTCAGCACCGTGTTGTCGACCGAGACGAGCAGCACGGGCAGCATCAGCACGACGAGAGCGGCCCAGCCGCGCCATCCCACGCGGGTTCCCTGCGCGTCGGCGATCGCGATGTCTTGAGTGAGTGTGTTCATAGTTTCTATACCGTCCAGCTGGTATAGTAACAGAGGTTCGACGCGAGGGAATGGATACGATCGAGACCATGAGCAGACCACCCCGCGCCCGCGAGCTGGTGCTCGACGCCTTCGAGTCGCTGCTCATCTCCGACGGGGAACGCGCCGCCACGATGGAGGCCACGGCGCGCGTCGCCGGTGTGTCCAAGGGCGGGCTGCTCTACCACTTCGCCTCGAAGGACGCGCTGGAGGCCGGGCTGATCGAACGCCTCGACGCCCTCGTCACCGAGGACATCGCCGAGATGGCATCGGCACCCGAGGGACCGGTCGCCTTCTTCGTGCGCACCTCGGCGATGTCGGACGACCCGCTCGACCGCGCGATCATCTCGGTGTCACGTCTGGCGCAGGGCGGGCACGCTCCGGCGGGTGCGGCGCTGCGCTCGGTCCGCGAGCGGTGGGCCGACGAGCTGCGCCCCCACGTGGCCGACCAGACCGCGCTCGACCTCGTCATGCTCGTCAGCGACGGGTTGTATTACAACAACGCGCTCGAAGGCGATGGGATCGCCGGCCCCGTGCCGACCGATGCCGCCATGAGCGCCCTCATCGCCCTCGTCGAACGGACGACGAAGGCGTGAGGGGTCTCGCTCAGGACTCGGTGATCTCGATCTGACGGAAGAGGTCGGCGCCGACGGCGGTGCCCATCTCCTCGAGCAGCGCGTCGGGCACGGGCGAGTCGACCGTGAGCACCGACAGCGCGCGACCGGAGACGTCGGAGCGGGCGACCTGCAGACCCGCGATGTTGATGTTCGCGTCGCCGAGCTTCTGGCCGTAGATCGCGACGATCCCCGGGCGGTCGGCGTAGCGCATGACGACGTGGTGGCGCTCGATCGGCACCTCGATCTCGTACCCGTTGATGTCGACGATCTTCGGCACCATGCGGGTGCCGGCGAGGGTGCCCGAGACGGTGAGGACGGTGCCGTCCGAGAGCGTGCCGCGCAGGGTCGTGATGTTGCGGTACAGCGGGCTGTCGGCCTCGACGATCAGTCGCGTCTCGATCCCCCGCTGCTCGGCGAACAACGGCGCGTTCACGTACGAGACGCTCTCGCTCACGATGTTGGCGAGGATCCCCTTGAGGGCCGCGAGGCGGTAGACGCTCACGTCGTAGCCTGCGAGCTCGCCGCGGACCTCGATGTCGAGGTTGGTCAGCGCGCCCTGCGCGAGACCGGAGAAGAACTGGCCGAGGGCTTCGACGAGGGCGATGCCGGGGCGCACGAACGGGTCGATGATGCCGCCGGCGACGTTGACCGCGTCGGGCACGAGGTCGCCCTCGAGGGCGAGCTTGACCGACCGGGCGACCGAGACGCCGGCCTTCTCCTGCGCCTCTTCCGTCGACGCACCCAGGTGCGGTGTGACGACCACGTTCGGCAGGGCGAGCAGTCGTGCCGCCGAGCCACCCTCGACCGGGGGCTCGCTCGTGAACACGTCGAGTCCGGCGCCGGCGATCTCGCCCGCCGTCAGCGCCTCGAACAGCGCCTCCTCGTCGATGAGGCCGCCGCGGGCGACGTTCACGACGAAGGCGGTGGGCTTCATCCGCTGCAGCTGCGCGGTGCTGATCATGCCGGTGGTCTCGGGCGTCTTCGGCATGTGGATCGTGATGAAGTCGCTCTGCTCGAGCAGCTCGTCGAGCGTGAGCAGCTCGACCCCCAGCTGCTGCGCGCGAGCGCTCGTGACGTACGGGTCGTAGGCGACGACGCGCATGTCGAACGCGAGCAGACGGGCGGCGATGAGCGCGCCGATCCGGCCCAGGCCGATGATGCCGACGGTCTTCTCGAAGAGCTCGGTGCCCGTGAACGAGCTGCGCTTCCACTGCCCGTCGGCGAGCGAGGCGTGGGCGGCCGGGATGCGGCGGGCCAGGCTCAGGATGTGGCCGACCGTGAGCTCGGCGGCGGAGACGATGTTCGACGTCGGCGCGTTGACCACCATGACACCGGCGGTCGTGGCGGACTTGATGTCGACGTTGTCGAGCCCGACGCCCGCGCGGGCGATGACCTTGAGCACGGGGGCCGCGGCGATCGCCTCGGCGTCCATCTTCGTCGCCGAGCGGATGAGGACGGCGTGCGCTTCGGCGAGGGCCGGCAGGAGCGCGGCGCGGTCGGCACCGTCGACGGAGCGGATCTCGAAGTCGGGTCCGAGAGCGTCGATCGTGGCGGGCGAGAGCTCTTCGGCGATGAGGACGACAGGCTTGGTCACAGCGATGTCCTTCTGCAGCGGGACGTCGCGCACGGCACGACGGCGGAGGCGGGGAATATGCGATCGCGCGGGACCCGCGGCGCAGTGCTGCCAGCCTAGCGCGCCGTCCGAGGTGCCCCGGACCGCGTGACGACGCTCAGCCGCCGTAGAGTCCGGGCGTCACGGATGCGTAGGCGAACACGTTGAGCCAGAGGGCGGCGACCAGGCACAGCCCGCACACCAGCAGCAGGACGAACGGCAGCGCCCGGCGCCGCCATCCCAGCGCGAACGCGCCGGCGAACGCCGCGAGCGGGAAGACGACGGGAAGCAGCAGCACGAACCAGCCGTAGCCGGTGAGGCCCGCGGCCCCGCCGGACTGCTGGACGAGGAAGCCCACCGCCGTCCACACGGCGAACGCGTAGAACAGCGCGGCGAATCCCGCGATCGTGACGATGAGCCAGACGGGAAGTGCCGTCGGCCGCGACGTGGTCACCGCGCTCATGCGCCCACTCCCACCATGAGGAACGGCCAGGGGACGAGGACGACGGCGCCGACCACCAGCAGGGCGAACCGCAGCCAGGACGGCCGTGCGCGGGTCAGGAGCAGGATCGTCGCGTACCAGGCGACGGGCGCGAGGGTCGCGAGGATCCAGGCCGCCGTGTGGGCCGCCGGATCGACGAAGAGCTGCGCGATGAGCTGCAGGCGGGAGCCGCCGATGAACCAGCCGATCGCCAGGAGCAGGTAGATGCCGCCGAAGACGCCGACCCCGACGAGCGCCGCGTTGCTGAGCGTCGCGGGCGCGGAATCGTCGGGATCGGCCGGGGTCTCCCCCGCATCCGCTGCGGGCGCCGCGGCCGCATCCTGCGGGACGCGCACCGGTACGGCGGGAGCTGCCGCGCCCACGAGCGTGGGATCGTCGTCGCCGTCCCAGCTCAGGGCGTCATCGTCACGCGAAGCCATGCGTCGAGCCTATCGCGTGGCATGCCGTCGGCCCCGGGATCGCGACGATCCCGGGGCCGACGGCAGGAGGGCGTCAGGCGTCCTGCGTGGGTCGCTCCGGTGTCACGGCGTCGTCCGGCGTCGTGGTCGCGGCCGCGCGCCGGGCGCGCACCTCGTCGAAGCTCGTGCCGTAGTAGGCGGCCTCCATGATCGTGCGCATGTCGGCGAGCAGCGGCATCCGCGGATTCGCCGGTGCGCACTGGTCGCCGTAAGCGGCCATCGCGAGCTCGTCGAGGCGCCCGATGAACTCGGACTCGGCCACGCCCTGCTGCTGGAACGACCGCTCGATACCGACCGCGTCGCGCAGGGTTTCGACGGCCCGTGCATAGCTCTCGACGCCCTGCCCGGGCGTCTCCGCCGGAAGGCCCAGGTGGCGGGCGATCTCCTGGAACCGCTCGGGGGCGATGTAGCGCTCGTACTTGGGCCAGCTCGTGACCTTCGCGGGCACCCGTCCGTTGTAGCGGATGGCGTGGGGCAGGTAGATGGCGTTGGTCCGGCCGTGCACGAGGTGGAACTTCGATCCGGTCACATGGGCCATCGCGTGCACGATGCCGAGGAACGCGTTGCCGAAGGCCATTCCCGCGATGGATGCCGCGTTGTGCATCTTCTCCCGCGCCCGGATGTCGGCCGCATCCGTCGATCCCGCCGGTGCCTGGGCGCTGCGCTCGATGTTCTGGAAGATCAGGCTGATGGCGTGGAGCGCCAGACCGTCCGTGAAGTCGTTGGCGTACACCGAGACGTAGGCCTCGGTGGCGTGGGTGAGGGCGTCGAAGCCCGCATCCGCCACGAGGAACGCCGGCAGCGCGGCCGTCAGCTGCGGGTCGATGATCGCCACCGACGGGGTGAGGGCGTAGTCGGCGAGAGGGTACTTCATGCCCGTCGTCTCGTCGGTGATGACCGCGAACGGCGTCATCTCCGAGCCGGTGCCCGAGGTGGTCGGCACGCACACCAGCTTCGCCTTCGCGCCGAGCTCGGGGAACGTGAATGCGCGCTTGCGGATGTCGAAGAACTTCTCGCGCATGTCGGAGAACTGCACGTCGGGGTTCTCGTAGAGCAGCCACATGACCTTCGCGGCGTCCATGGGAGACCCGCCGCCGAGGGCGATGATGGTGTCGGGCTGGAACTCGCGCATCTGCGCGGCTCCCGCCTGGACGCTCGCCACGGTGGGCTCCGGCTGCACGCCGTCGATGATCTGCACGTGCACCCGATCGGCCCGCCGGCCCAGCATGTCGACCACGCGGTCCACGAACCCCATCCGCGTCATCGTCGCGTCGGTGACGATGGTGACGCGATCGACGTTCTTCATGTCGATGAGGTAGCGCAGCGCGTTGGGCTCGAAGTAGGTCTTCGCCGGGATCTTGAACCACTGCAGGTTGTTGTTGCGTCGCCCGACGCGCTTGATGTTCACGAGGTTCACCGCCGAGACGTTGTTGGAGACCGAGTTGCGTCCGTAGGAGCCGCACCCGAGCGTGAGCGACGGCATGAACGCGTTGTAGATGTCGCCGATGCCACCGAGCGCCGAGGGCGCGTTCTCGATGATGCGCACCGCCTTCACGCGGTCGGCGAAGTCGGCGATGACCGCCGGGTCGTTGCTGTGGATCGCCCCGGAGTGGCCGAGGCCGTCGAAGGCGACCATCTGCTCGGCCAGGTCGATGCCCTCCTGCGCGTTGGCCGCGCGGAGGACGGCCAGCACCGGCGCGAGCTTCTCGCGCGTGAGCGGCTCGTGCGGGCCCACGCCCGAGACGTCGGCCAGGATGATCGAGGTGTCCTCGGGCACCGAGAAGCCGGCCTGCTCGGCGATCCACACCGGCGACTGCCCGACCACGGCGGCGTTGAGCTTGGCGTCGGCGCAGTTGGCGTCTTCCGCCGCCACGCCGAAGATGAACTCCTCGAGCAGGCGCTTCTCGGCCGGCGTCGCCCGGTAGGCGTGCAGCCGCGCGAACTCGGCGAGGGCCTCCTCCGCGATGGGCTCGTCGAGGATGACGGCTTGTTCGGAGGCGCACACCATCCCGTTGTCGAACGACTTCGAGATCACGATGTCGTTGACGGCGCGGCCGACCTTGGCGGTGCGCTCGATGAAGGCGGGGACGTTGCCCGCGCCGACGCCCAGTGCGGGCTTGCCGCAGGAGTAGGCCGCGCGCACCATCGCATTGCCGCCGGTCGCGAGGATGAGCGCGACACCGGGATGGTTCATGAGCTCACCGGAGGCCGCCAGCGACGGCTCCGCGATCCACTGCACGCAGTCAGCGGGGGCTCCCGCCGCGATCGCCGCATCGCGGACGATCGTCGCGGCCGCGACCGAGCACTGCTGCGCGGACGGGTGGAAGCCGAAGATGATGGGATTGCGGGTCTTCAGCGCGATCAGCGCCTTGAAGATCGCCGTCGAGGTGGGGTTCGTGACCGGCGTGATGGCGCAGACGACGCCGACGGGGTCCGCGATCTCGGTGATCCCAGTGATCTCGTCGACCGAGATGACCCCCACCGTGCGCTGGTCGATGATCGAGTGCGTCACGTGCTCGCAGGCGAACATGTTCTTGACGGCCTTGTCCTCGAAGAGCCCGCGTCCGGTCTCCTGGACGGCGAGCTCGGCGAGGTCCGCGTGGTGACTGAGCGCGGCGACCGATGCCTTTCGGACGATGTGATCGATCTGCTCTTGCGTGAAGGATGCGTATGCGGCCAGCGCCTCCTGCGCCCGGTCGACAAGGGCATCGATGGCGACAGACATCGGTAGCTCCCACTCCGCGCGGACGTTCGCCGCGCTCTGGGGTCAGAATAATGAGTGGTCTGACCTCTCGAAACGAGCGCGGGCCGGAACAAAGAACCCGGCCGCCGCATCCCCTGGTGAGGGTGCGGCGGCCGGGCCGTGTCGCGGTGCGGATCAGCGCACGGCGGGTCTGTCTCAGCGCGCGGCGCTGCCTTCGGTGTAGTCGGCGTCCTGCTGCTTCCACGCGAACAGCGAGCGGAGCTCGCGACCGACGGTCTCGATCGGGTGCTGGGCGGCCTTCTCGCGGAGTTCGGTGAACTCGACGGCGCCGTTGTCCTGGTCGGTGATGAAGCGGTCCGCGAAGGCGCCCGACTGGATGTCGGCGAGAACGCCCTGCATGTTCTCCTTGACGCGCGGGTCGATGACGCGCGGGCCCGAGACGTAGTCGCCGTACTCGGCCGTGTCCGAGACCGACCAGCGCTGCTTGGCGATGCCGCCCTCCCACATGAGGTCGACGATCAGCTTGAGCTCGTGCAGCACCTCGAAGTAGGCGATCTGCGGCTGGTAGCCCGCCTCCGTCAGCGTCTCGAACCCGTACTGGACGAGCTGCGAGACACCGCCGCAGAGCACGGCCTGCTCGCCGAACAGGTCGGTCTCGGTCTCCTCGGTGAACGTCGTCTTGATGACGCCGGCACGGGTGCCGCCGATCGCCTTGGCGTACGACAGCGCGGTGGCCCAGGCCGAGCCCGACGCGTCGCGCTCGACGGCGATGATGTCGGGGATGCCGCGACCGGCGACGAACTCGCGCCGCACCGTGTGGCCCGGGGCCTTCGGCGCGATGAGGATCACGTCGACGCCCTCGGGGGCATCGATGTAGCCGAAACGGATGTTGAAGCCGTGCGCGAAGGCGAGCGTCTTGCCGGCGGTGAGCTTGTCCTTGATGGACTCGCTGAAGATCGAACGCTGGTGCTGGTCCGGCGCGAGGATCATGATGAGGTCGGCCCACTCGGCGGCGTCGGCGACCGAACGCACCTCGAAGCCGTCCTCCTGCGCCTTCGGGGCGGACTTCGAGCCGTCCTTGAGCGCGATGACGACCTCGACGCCCGAGTCGCGCAGGTTCTGCGCGTGGGCGTGGCCCTGCGAGCCGTACCCGACGATCGCGACCTTCTTGTTCTGGATGATCGACAGATCGGCGTCGGCGTCGTAGAAGATCTCAGCCATGTGTGTCCTACTCCTTATGTGGGGATCGTTCTGATCGTGTGTTCTCGCTGTGCTCGCTCGACGGACGGGAGCGGCAGCGGGGATGGGTGGGTCTAGCCGCGCAGGACGCGCTCGGTGATGCTCTTGCCGCCGCGGCCGATGGCGAGAAGACCCGACTGCGCGAGCTCCTTGATGCCGAACGGCTCGAGCGCCCGCAGGAAGGCCTCGACCTTGCCGCGGTCGCCGGTGATCTCGACCACCAGCGCATCGGGCGCGTAGTCCACGATCGACGCGCGGAAGAGGTTCACCACCTCGAGCACGTTCGAGCGGGTGGCGTTGTCGGCGCGCACCTTCACGAGCATGTGCTCGCGCTGCACGGACGACTCGGGGTCCAGCTCGACGATCTTGATCACGTTGATCAGCTTGTTCAGCTGCTTGGTGACCTGCTCGAGCGGCAACTGGTCCACATCCACCGCGACGGTGATGCGCGAGAGACCCGGCACCTCCGTGACGCCGACCGCGAGCGACTCGATGTTGAAGCCGCGGCGGGCGAAGAGCCCCGCGACGCGGGTCAGCAGGCCCGGCTTGTCCTCGACGAGCAGGCTCAGCACGTGACTGGTCATCTCAGGCCTCCTCGTCGAACGACGGCGCGTGCTCGCGCGCGTACTGGACGTAGCTGTTGCTGACGCCCTGCGGAACCATCGGCCACACCATCGCGTCCGCCGAGACGACGAAGTCGATGATCACGGGCCGATCGTTGGTCGCGAGCGCGAGCTCGATGGCCGCGTCGATCTCGTCCTCGCGCTCCACGCGGATGGCGAGGCAGCCGTAGGCCTCCCCCAGCTTCACGAAGTCGGGGATGCGGGCCGTGCCGTGACCGGTGTTGAGGTCGGTGTTCGAGTGGCGACCGTCGAAGAACAGGGTCTGCCACTGGCGCACCATGCCCAGCGACGAGTTGTTGATGATCGCGACCTTGATCGGGATCTCGTTGATGACGCAGGTCGCGAGCTCCTGATTGGTCATCTGGAAGCAGCCGTCGCCGTCGATCGCCCAGACGACGCGCTCGGGCTGGGCGACCTTCGCGCCCATCGCCGCGGGGATCGCGTAGCCCATGGTGCCCGCGCCGCCGGAGTTCAGCCAGGAGTTGGGGCGCTCGTACTTGATGAACTGCGCCGCCCACATCTGGTGCTGTCCGACGCCGGCCGCGTACACGGCCTCGGGCCCGGTGAGCTCGCCGATGCGCTGGATGACGTGCTGCGGCGAGAGGAGGCCGTCGGTCGTCGGCGCGTAGCCCAGCGGGAACTCCTCGCGGAGACCGTCGAGGTACGACCACCACTCGGCGGTGTCGGGAGTGCCGTCGCCGAGCTGCAGGCGGAACGCCGCGTCGAGGTCGACCAGGACGTCGCGCACGTCGCCCACGATCGGCACATCGGCGAAGCGGATCTTGGAGATCTCGGCGGGGTCGATGTCGACGTGCACGACCTTGGCGTGCGGCGCGAAGAGCGCCGCCTTGCCCGTCACGCGATCGTCGAACCGAGCGCCGAGCGCGACGATGAGGTCGGCCTCCTGCAGCGCCAGCACGGCGGGGACCGTGCCGTGCATGCCGGGCATGCCGAGGTGCTGCGTATGCGAGTCGGGGAACGCGCCGCGCGCCATCAGCGTCGTGACGACGGGCGCGCCCGTGGTCTCGGCCAGGGTCAGGAGCTCCTCGGAGGCGTGCGCGCGGATGACGCCGCCACCGACGTAGAGCACCGGCTTCTTGGCCTCGGCGAGCATCTGCGCCGCGGCCTGGATCTGCTTGCCGTGGGCCTTGGTCACCGGACGGTAGCCGGGCAGATCGATCTTCGGCGGCCAGACGAAGGGCGCGGACGCCTGCTGCGCGTCCTTCGTGATGTCCACCAGCACGGGGCCGGGGCGACCCGTGCCCGCGATCTCGAACGCGGCGGCGATGGCGCCGGGGATGTCCTCGGGCGTCTTGACGAGGAACGAGTGCTTGGTGATCGGCATCGTGATGCCGACGATGTCCGCCTCCTGGAAGGCGTCCGTCCCCATGAGGGTCGAGAAGACCTGCCCCGTGATGCACACGAGCGGCACCGAGTCCATGTAGGCGTCGGCGATGGCGGTGACCAGGTTGGTCGCGCCCGGGCCCGAGGTCGCGATCGCGACGCCGGTGCGACCCGACGCGGAGGCGTAGCCCTCCGCCGCGTGTCCGGCCCCCTGCTCGTGGCGGACGAGGATGTGGCGGACCGCCTCGTCGTCCATGAGCGGGTCGTAGACGGGCATGATGGCGCCGCCCGGCAGACCGAAGACGTCGGTGACGCCCAGGTTGTCGAGAGAGCGGACGACCGCCTCGGCGCCCGTCATGACGGGAGCCGATTGCGATCGGGCCGGCGGCCGGGGAACGGCCGCTGAAGTGTCGATAGACATGGTGAAGAACCTCGCGATGATGAGGAGACGATGTCGGAGCCGAAGTTACCCCGTGACGGCGCCTTCCGCAGCGGAACGCACCAGCTTCGAGTACTTGGCCAAGACGCCACGGGTATAGCGCGGGGGAAGCGGCTCCCAGCCAGAGCGGCGGGAGCTCAGCTCGGCCTCATCGACGAGTAGGTCGAGAGAGCGAGCCGCGATATCGACCCGTATCAGATCACCATCGCGCACGAAGGCGATCGGACCTGCGTCCACTGCCTCCGGTGCTACGTGGCCGATGCACAGGCCGGTTGTGCCGCCCGAGAATCGTCCGTCCGTCAAGAGTAGTACATCTTTTCCGAGGCCGGCGCCCTTGATGGCGGCCGTCACGGCCAGCATCTCGCGCATGCCGGGGCCGCCCTTGGGGCCCTCGTAGCGGATGACGACGACATCGCCGGCGTTGATCTCGCCCGCCTCCAACGCATCCATCGCGGCGCGCTCGCGCTCGAACACGCGGGCGGGGCCCTCGAACACCGAGGCGTCGAAGCCGGCGGTCTTGACGACGGCGCCCTCGGGGGCCAGCGAGCCGTGGAGCACGGTGATGCCGCCGGTCGCGTGGATGGGGTTGTCGAACGAGTGGATGACGGTGCCGTCGACCGGGTCGGGATCGAGGTCGCGCAGGTTCTCGGCGAGCGTCTTGCCGGTGACCGTCAGCGCGTCGCCGTGGAGCAGACCCTCGTCGAGCATCGCCTTCATGATCACCGGGATGCCGCCGTGGCGGTCGACGTCGTTCATGACGTACTGGCCGAACGGCTTCATGTCGGCCACGTGCGGCACCTTGTCGCCGATGCGGTTGAAGTCGTGCAGCGTGAGGTCGATGTCGGCCTCACGGGCGATCGCCAGCAGGTGCAGCACGACGTTCGTCGAGCCGCCGAGGGCCATCGCCAGGGCGATCGCGTTCTCGAACGCCTCCTTCGTCAGGATGTCGCGGGTCGTGATGCCCAGCCGCAGGAGGTTGACGACGGCCTCGCCGGAGCGGTGCGCGAAGTAGTCGCGGCGGCGGTCGGCCGAGGGCGGCGCGGCGCTGCCGGGCAGGCTCAGCCCGAGCGCTTCGGCGACGGAGGCCATGGTGTTGGCCGTGTACATGCCGCCGCACGCGCCCTCACCGGGCGCGATCGCGCACTCGATGCGCTTCAGGTCGGCCTCGCTCATCTTGCCGGCGAGGCAGGCGCCCACGGCTTCGAACGAGTCGATGATCGTGACGTCCTTCTCGGTGCCGTCGCTGAGCTTGACCCAGCCCGGGGCGATCGATCCGGCGTACAGGAACACGCTCGAGAGGTCGAGGCGGGCCGAGGCCATGAGCATGCCCGGGATCGACTTGTCGCAGCCGGCCAGCAGCACGCTGCCGTCGAGGCGCTCGGCCATCATGACGGTCTCGACGGAGTCGGCGATGACCTCGCGGCTCACGAGCGAGAAGTGCATGCCCTCGTGGCCCATCGAGATGCCGTCCGAGACCGAGATGGTGCCGAACTGCAGCGGGTAGCCGCCGCCGGCGTGCACGCCTTCCTTGGCGCCCTGCGCGAGGCGGTCCAGGCTCAGGTTGCAGGGGGTGATCTCGTTCCAGCTGGACGCGATACCGATCTGGGGCTTGTCCCAGTCCTCGTCTCCCATGCCGACCGCGCGCAGCATGCCGCGGGAGGTGGTCGCTTCGATGCCGTCGGTGACGGCTCGGCTGCGAGGCTTGATGTCGATGGCTTCGTCGGGGTGGCTCACCGTTGCAGTCTATGGCCGTCGCCGCCGTGTTCCGGCCGCTGCGGCGACCTCGGCGTCAGCTCCGGGTGCGGCGTCGTCGCTCGGCCAGATCGCCCAGCAGCGCGGCCAGCGCGGCGGGGTCGGCGACGCGCACCGCGGCGGAGGTCTCGCCCTCCCCCACGCGCACGCCGAGGTCGTCGGCGCCGAGTGCGCGCAGCGCATCCTCATCCGTCACGTCGTCGCCCGCGAAGAGCACGGCCGTCGCGCCGACACGATCGCGCAGCGCCGCGATCGCGGCGTCCTTGCCCTCGTGCCGGAAGGCGAACTCGAGGATGTCGCGGCCGCTCCGGCGCCGCCAGTCGGACGCCTGCTGCGCCATCAGCTCGTCGACCCGCTCCTGCGCTCGCGCCGCGTCCTGCGCGTCGGCCGTGCGCGTGTGGAGACCGAGGCCGAAGGCCTTCCGCTCCACCCATGCTCCCGGGATGTCGGCGACGGCGGCCTCCGCCTCGGCGACGATCGCGTCGCGACGCTCGCGGGCCTGCGCATCGCCCTCGTCCGCCGCCTCCTCCGTTCCGGGGTGACGGTACTCGGCGCCGTGGGAGCCGGCGAGGTGGAACGGCGACGCCGCGTCGTGCTCGGCGATGACCGCGAGGTCCGCGAGCGAGCGCCCCGAGACCAGGGCGACCGTCGTGTCGGGGAGCGCGGCGAGGGCCTCGAGCGCAGCGCGCGCCTCCGGCACCATCCGCGCGGACATCGGCTCGTCGACCAGCGGCGAGAGCGTGCCGTCGAAGTCCAGCGCGATCAGCAGCCGCGGGGTCGCGGCGAGGGCCTCGAGCGCGTCGGAGCTCACGAGCCGACCCCCTCGGTGCCGCGCACCTGTGCCAGCGCGGAGAGGAACTCGTCGGACCAGTCCTCGACGTCGTGCTCGCGCACACGGCGACGCAGCGACCTCATGCGTCGTCCCTGCTCGCTGGCGGGCATCTCGATGGCCCGCATGATGGTGTCCTTGAGGCCCTGGATGTCATGGGGGTTCACCAGCAGCGAGCTGCCGAGCTCGTCGGCGGCGCCGGCGAACTCGCTCAACACGAGCACCCCGCGGTTGTCGATGCGGCTGGCGACGTACTCCTTGGCCACGAGGTTCATGCCGTCGCGCAGCGCCGTCACGAGCATGACGTCGGCCGCCAGGTACAGCGCCACCATCTCCTCGCGGGGGAAGGCCTGGTGCAGATAGCGGATGGCGGTGTGGCCCATCGTGTCGTAGTCGCCGTTGATGCGACCGACCGTGAGTTCGATCTCGTCGCGCAGCTGCATGTAGGTCTCGACGCGCTCGCGGCTGGGGCTGGCCACCTGCACGAGGGTGACGTCCTCCACATCCACGCGCGAGTCCTGCAGCAGCTCACCGAACGCCTTCATGCGGTGACGGATGCCCTTGGTGTAGTCCAGGCGGTCCACGCCCAGCAGGATCGTCTTCGGGTTGCCGAGCTCCTCGCGGATCTCCTTGGCCCGCGCCTGGATGTCCTCGCGCTCGGCCAGCGCGATATAGGAGGAGGCGTCGATCGAGATCGGGAAGGCCTTGGCCAGCGCGACGCGTGTCGAGCCGTCCTCCTGCGGCACGCGGATGCCGGTGGCCTTGGTCTCGTAGCGCAGCTGCCGCCGGACGGCGCGCGCGAAGTTGCCGGCGTCGGCCACGCGCTGGAATCCGATGACATCGGCCCCGAGGAGCCCCTCGAGCACCTGCTTGCGCCACGGCAGCTGCGAGTAGAGACCGTATGCGGGGAACGGAATGTGGTGGAAGTACCCGATGGTCAGGTCCGGGCGCAGCTCGCGCAGGAACTTTGGCACGAGCTGGAGCTGGTAGTCCTGCACCCACACGGTGCCGCCCTCGGCGGCGGCCTCCGCGGCTGCCTCGGCGAAACGCCGGTTCACGGCGACGTAGGCGTTCCACCACTCACGGCGGTACCGCGGCGCCGCGATGACGTCGTGGTACAGCGGCCAGATGGTGTCGTTCGAGAAGCCCTCGTAGTAGAGCTCGACGTCCTCGGCCGACAGGCTGATGGGGATGAGCTGCATCCCGTCCGCCTCGAACGGCTCGATCTCGACGTCGGGCTTGCCCGCCCAGCCGACCCAGGCGCCGTCGCTCTTGCGCATCACGGGCTCGAGGGCCGTCACGAGGCCGCCGGGGCTCCGGCGCCAGCCGCCCTCGGGGTCGTGATCCACGGGAAGACGGTTGGCGACGACGACGAAATCTGCGTGCGGCACGACGGAATCTCCAGAATCTTCGGGTTTCTCTCACGGTATCAGCGGGGTGTTGCAGACGTGCGTCGGTGGCGTCAACCACCGCGGGCGGATACCCTCGCGCGGTAGCGTGTGTGCATGCGCAACTACGTCTTCGGCACCGGTCTGTTCAGCGCCCTCATCGGCGGCGTGACGCTGCTGCGGGGTCTGCGCGACAATGACGAGCCGTTCACGTGGCGCACGGCCCTCGCCTGGGCGAGCTGGGGCATCACCCTCGCGCTCGCGATCGGCGCCATCGTCGACACGTTCCGCGCCAAGCGCGGACGCGCGACCGCCGGCGACTCCGCGGTCTCGGGCGACGAGGCGAAGCTGTTGAAGAAGCGCCTGAGCCGCTGACCGCACGGGCCGCCTCCGCCGACATCATGCGCCGACTCGGGGCGACCCTCGCCGGCTCGACGCCGGAGGACGACCTCGATGTGCAGCCGGATGACGCCGAACGCTTCGACGCGACGCTCTCCGGACGCATCACCTGCGAGGAGCAGGTCTCGCTTCCCGGATCGGACTGATCCCGCGGGATCAGCGCGTGAGGATCAGCGCGTCGCCCTGTCCGCCGCCACCGCAGAGCGCGACGGCCGCGGTTCCGCCTCCGCGACGCACGAGCTCGTGGACGGCGTGGACGACGAGACGGTTGCCGGAGGCCCCGATGGGATGGCCGAGCGCGATGCCGCCGCCGTGGATGTTCACGACGTCGTCCGAGAGACCGAGCTCGCGCTGGGAGCGCACCACCACGGCGCCGAAGGCCTCGTTGATCTCGACGACGTCGAGCTCAGACGCCTCGATCCCCTGCGTCTCGAGCGCGCGGGCGATCGCCTGAGCGGGCTGCGCGTGCAGCGAGTTGTCGGGCCCGGCGACCTGCCCGCTCGCCCCCACCACGGCAAGAACCGGCCACCCCTCGGCATCGGCATGCGAACGCGTGGTGAGCACGACGGCCGACGCGCCGTCGGAGATCGGCGACGAGTTGCCCGCCGTGAGCGAGCCGCCCTCCGCGAAGGCGGGACGGAGCTTCGCGAGGATCTCGACCGTGGTCTCGGGGCGGATCCCCTCGTCGGCCGACACCACGACGGGCTCGCCGCGGCGTTGCGGCACTTCGAGCGGCACGATCTCGTCGGCGAACACGCCCGCCGCGGAAGCGGCGGCGGCGCGGGCGTGCGAGCGGGCGGCCACCTCGTCCTGCTGCTCACGGGTGACCGCGAAGCGCTCGTTGTGCCGTTCGGTCGACGCTCCCATGCTGATGCCGTCCTCGGCGTCGGTGAGTCCGTCGTGGGCCATGTGGTCGAGGGCTTCGACACTGCCGTAGGCCCATCCGTCGCGTGAACCCATCAGGAGGTGCGGCGCCCGGGTCATCGATTCCATGCCCGCGGCCACGACGACGCGCGCATCGCCCACCCGGATCATGCGGGCGGCGTCGATGACGGCGCTGAGGCCCGACAGGCACACCTTGTTGACGGATGCCGCGTGCACGTCCCATCCGAGACCGGCGCCGAGGGCGGCCTGGCGTGCCGGGTTCTGCCCGACGCCGGCCGAGAGCACGTGACCGACGAGGACGGCGTCGACGGACTCCGCCGGGATCGCGCCCTTCTCGAGCGCGCCGCGGATGGCGACGGCGCCCAGTTGCGGCGCGGTGAACGCGGCGAGCTGCCCCTTGAGCCGGCCTTGCGGGGTGCGGGCTGCCGCCACGATGACGACGTCGTCGGTGATCATGTCTTCAGCCTAGAGCCACCGTTCCCACCCGGTTTATATAACGCAGGTATATACTTCTGGTATGACACGATCAGACGATATCGAGCGCATCGTGGTCGCCGCGCACGCGCTCACCCGCGTCGCCGCCGTCGCGACCGGCAACGATGCGCCGGCGGCGCAGTGGCGGGCGCTCAGCATCCTGCAGCGCGACGGCGCTCAGCGGGTGGGAGACCTCGCTCGGCTCAGCCGCACGACGCAGCCCGGCATGACGCGCCTCATCGGCCAGCTGGCCGAACGGGGCCTCGTCGAGCGTCAGAGCGACTCCGAGGACTCCCGCGTCACCCGGGTCACCGTCACCCCCGCCGGGGCGGACGCGATCGACGGGTGGCGCAGCGAGCTCGGACGCGCGCTGGCCCCCCTCTTTGACGACCTCGACGCGGACGAGTGGCAGGCGCTGGAGCGGGCCTCCCACATCCTCATGTCGCGCACCGGGACCGTGGAGTCCGCACGATGAGCGCGACCGGGGCGACGGGCAGCATCTGGAAGCAGCCCGCGCCGGTCTGGGCGGTGGCCTTCGCGTGCGTCGTGGCGTTCATGGGCATCGGGCTCGTCGACCCGATCCTGCCGGCGATCGCCGAGTCGCTCTCGGCCTCCCCCGTCGAGACCGAGCTGCTCTTCACCAGCTACCTGCTGGTGACCGGCCTCGCGATGCTCGTGACCAGTTGGATCTCGAGCCGTATCGGCGCGAAGGCGACGCTGCTCGTGGGCCTCGCGCTCATCGTGGTCTTCGCGCTGCTGTGCGCGCTCTCGGGCAGCGTCGACGCGATCATCGGCTTCCGCGCCGGATGGGGCCTGGGCAACGCGCTCTTCATCTCCACCGCACTCGCGACGATCGTGGGGTCGGCGGCGGGCGGCAGCGGAGCGGCGATCGTCCTCTACGAGGCCGCGCTGGGCGTCGGCATCGCCGTCGGCCCGCTCGTGGGCGGGCTCCTGGGCGAAGTCAGCTGGCGCGGTCCGTTCTTCGGTGTCGTCGCCCTCATGGCGATCGGGTTCGTCGCGGTCGCCGTGCTGCTGCGACCGGCGGCGACCCCGCGTACGCCGATCCCGTTCTCGGCGCCGTTCCGCGCCCTCGGGCGCCCCGCTCTCGCCGTGCTCGCCGTGACCGCGTTGTTCTACAACATCGGCTTCTTCACACTGCTGGCGTTCTCGCCCTTCCCGCTCGGGTTCGGGGCGATGGGCATCGGGTTCACGTTCTTCGGATGGGGCGTGGCCCTGGCGATCACGAGCGTGTGGGTGGCCCCCGCCCTGCTGCGGCGCTTCACCCGCAGCGGCATCATGCTCGCCGTTCTCCCCCTGCTGGCCCTCGACCTGCTGCTGGCGGGGCTGTTCGTCGCCTCGCCCGCGGCGCTCGTCACCGGCATCGTCATCGGGGGCCTGCTGCTCGGCGTCATGAACACCGTGCTGACCGAGGCCGTCATGGAGGCCACCGATCTGCCGCGCTCCGTCGCATCCTCGGCGTACTCGGCCGTGCGCTTCCTCGGCGGCGCGGTGGCGCCCCCGCTCGCCGCCCTGCTGTGGCACGCGTTCAGCGCGACCGTCCCGTACGTCGTGGCGGCGGTGTCGGTGCTGCTCGCCGCGGCAACGATCCTGCTCGGGCGCCGCGCCCTCGCGCGCGTCGACGCCCGGCCGGTGGACGCCGCCGACGAGGCGGCCGCCATCGTCGTGGGCGACGCCGCCTGACAGCACGAACGACGAAGGGGGTGGTGCGTACGCGCACCACCCCCTTCGTTCTGCCGTCAGGACGTGCGGATCTCCCTGCGCGTCTTCGGAGCGGCATCGCCGGCCGGCGTGGTGTCGGCGTGGGCGACGGGGTGCGAGCGCTCGAGGGCAGCGCCCTCCACATCCACGTCGGGGAGGATGCGGTCGAGCCAGCGCGGCAGCCACCAGGCCGAACGGCCGAAGAGGTGCATGAGCGCGGGCACGATCACCATGCGCACCACGAAGGCGTCGAACAGCACCCCGATCGCCAGGCCGAAGCCGATGGGTCGCACCATGCCGAGGTGGCTGAACACGAACCCGCCGAAGACCGCGATCATGATGATCGCCGCGGCCGTGACGACCGCCCTGCCGCCGCGCACGCCGGCCACGATGGCCGTGCGGGCCGATGTGCCGTGCACGTAGGCCTCCCTCATGCCGGAGACGAGGAACAGCTGGTAGTCCATGGCGAGACCGAAGAGCACACCCATGATGATGATCGGCGCGAAGCTCAGCACCGGCCCCGGGTCGTGCACGCCGAAGATGGCCGACAGCCATCCCCACTGGTAGATCGCGGTGACCGCGCCGAGCGCGGCGAACAGCGAGAGCACGTAGCCGGCCGTCGCGATGATCGGCACGAGGATCGAGCGGAACACCAGGATCATGATCAGCAGCGACAGCCCGATCACGACCGCCAGGTAGACCGGCAGCGCGTTGGCGAGCTTCTCCGACACGTCGATGTTGCCCGATGCCTGACCCGCGACACCGAGCTCGATGTCACCGTCGAGGGGCGAGAGGCTCCGCAGTTCGCGCACCAGCGTCTCGGTCGTCTCGCTGGAGGGTCCGTCCTCGGGCACCACCTGGAAGGCGAAGACCGTGCGGTCGTCCGACACTGCGATCGGGGCCACCGCGACGACGTCGTCCTGCGCCATCAGCGTGTCGACGATCGAGACCTGCGTCGAGAGCTCGTCGGCCTCGGCGACCGCCTGCGGCATGTCGGCCACGACGAGCAGCGGCCCGTTCAGACCCGCCCCGAAATCACGCTCGACCGCCGTGTACGAGCGGTACTGCGTGGTGTCGGCGGCCTCAGACGACCCGTCGGGGAGCCCGAGACGCATCGAGAGCGCGGGGATGGCGATGATGAGCAGCGCGATGATGGCCGCGGCTCCCGCTGCGACGACACGGCCGGTGCGCATCGGACGCAGCTCGGCGGGCGCGTGGTCGGGGTGGCCGATCTTGGCCCGGAGCCCCCGGCGGAGCACCCGCACCTTCATGAGGCCGAGGAGGGCGGGAGTGACGGTGATCGCCACGAGCACGGCGACCAGCACGCAGGCCGCGCCGACGATGCCCATCACGCCCAGGAACGGGACGCCCGTGACCAGCAGCGCGACGAGGGCGACGATGACCGTGGTGCCGGCGAAGACGACCGCGTTGCCCGCGGTGCCGTTGGCCAGGCCGATGGAGTCCGCCACATCCATGCCGCTGAGCACCTGCTTGCGGTGGCGGTTGAGGATGAAGAGGGAGTAGTCGATGCCGACCGCGAGGCCCAGCATCACGCCGAGCACGGGCGTGATCGAGGCCATGTCGGTGATCCCGGAGAACGACAGCGAACCGGCGACACCCACGCCCACGCCGATGAGCGAGCTGATGAGCGGGGTCACGGCAGGCAGGAACGCGCGCATCATGATGATCAGCACGAGGGCGGCGATGATGACGCCGACGATCTCGCCGACGCCGATCAGGCCCTCGGTCGTGGCGGCGATCGTCGAGGAGTAGTCGACGCTGACGCCGGGGATCTCAGCGGCGTCGAGGGCGTCGGCGACCTCGGACTTCGTGGACTCGGGAAGGCCGAACATGTCTTCGTCGAACGAGACGTTGCCGACGGCCGTCGCGCCGTCTTCCGAGACGGTGCGGATGCCGGAGGCCGCGTCGAGCAGCGCCTGTCCGTCCTCGAGGGCCGGGGTCTGCTCCTCGAGCTGCGCGCGGCCGTCGTCGATCTGCTGCTGACCGGCGTCGAGCTGCGCCTGCTGCGCCTCGAACTGCGGCGCGGCCTGTTCGTAGGCAGCGGCCGACTGCGCCTGCGCGATGGCGGCGTCGAGCTGTGCCTGACCGGCATCCAGCTGGTCCTGGCTCGCGTCGAGCTGCGCGCGGGCGTCGGCGAGCTGCTGCTCACCCGCGGTCAGTTGAGCGGCCTGGTCCGCGCGCTGCGCGTCGGCGACGAACGGGTCGAGAGTGCCCGCGACGCCGTCGATCTCTCCGACCTCGGAGAGCAGATCGGCGATCTCGGTCTTCTGCTGGTCGGTGAACGCGCCGTCCTCGGACTGGAACACGACCGAGGCGCTGGCGCCGGTGAGATCCGGCAGGGCATCGGCGAGCTGGTCGTTGACGCGCTCGGTCTCGGTGCCCGGGATGCTGAAGCTCGAGGCCAGCGTGCCGCCGAAGGCGACGAACGCGCCGCCGGCGAGTCCGAGGATGACGATCCATCCGATCAGGACGGTCCATGCCCGGCGCGCGGCGAAGCGTCCGAGACGGTAGAGCAGTTGGGCCACGACGAGCCTTTCGCGATATGTGCGGGTACCGGCACGACGTCGGGCCGCACCAAACTTATCCGACACTTGTCGACAAGACGGCACGTGTCGGAGAACTCCCAGCAAACGGCGCCGGCTCTGGCATGATCGGCACATGGATCCCCGTGTCGCGCGTACCCGCGCAAGCCTTCAGGAGGCACTCCTGGAGCTGGCGCGCGAGCATCCCCTGGACGCCATCACCGTCGCCGACATCGCCGAGCGTGCGGGCGTCAACCGCAGCAGCTTCTACCAGCACTACACCGACAAGGAGACCCTGCTGGCGGATGCGCTCGAGATGATCATCGACGACGTGTCGACGCGAATCGGCAGCGTCTCCCCCGCCGACATCGCCGCACCCGACGAGTTGACGCAGTACCTGCAGCACATCGCGGAGAACGCCAACCTCTACCGTCGCGTGCTCGGAGACCACGGGTCGGCGCTCATCTCCGCGCGGCTGCGCGACCGCGTCGACGGGATCGTCCGCGCCGCGATGGCGCGGGCCATGCCCGAGCCGTTCGCGGGGCTGCCCGTCGATGTGATCGCCGCGGCGATCACCGGCAGCGCTCTCGGGGTCATCACGGCGTGGCTCGACCGCGACGAGCTGGCGCCCGTGGAGGTGGCTGCGGGATGGCTGTGGCAGGTGCTGTTCGGTAAGCCCGACGCCTGCTGATCAATCCGCGTCGGTGCGACCGGACGCGCTCCTCCGGCGGTCGCGCGCGACGGCCTCGCCGAGAAGCTGGCCGCCACTGGTCAGCAGTGCGCGACGCCAGGGCAGGACGCCTTCGATCTCGATCTGGATCGACATGGACAGCAGCGTCCGGATGAGGACGATGAGGCCGAGGATCAGCGCGTCCTCGAGCGACGGCTTGGACGTGATCGTGCGGATGAGGTCGGCGGCGACCAGCACTTCGAGTCCGAGCAGAATGGCCGAGCCGAGCGTGGTGCGCAGCACGAGGAAGGCCGCCTTGCCGCCGTCGCCGCGCGTCAGCGAGCGGATGCCGAGCACCACGGCGATGACGAAGCCGATCACCATCGCTCCGGCGCCCAGCACCTCGAACCCGACGGCGACCGCGGTGAAGACCGGCTCGATGCTCATGGCGCGAGTGTATCGATCGCCCCGCCGATCACTCTCGCGCACCATACTCCCGTGACGGGGAGCACCCGCGTCGGTGCGTCGATCAGAACGGAGCGACCGCGGGGACCGAATCGGCGACGAAGGTGGGACGACGACGCTCGGGCTCGACGGTGTACAGGCGCCCGCTCGGCGAGGTCCATTCGATCGTGCCGCCCGCGCGTTGTCGCAGCTTCCACCCACCGTGGTGTTTGACGGTGTGATGCCCCTGGCAGAGCGGGGAGATGTTGTCTGCTGCGGTGCGGCCGCCGTGCTGCCAGGCGATCGAGTGATCGAGCTGACACCGGTCGGCCGGCATATGGCACCCCGGTGCCATACATCGGCCGCTTCGCCATCGCACGAGGCGTTGCAGCGAGCGGGGCGGGCGATAGCGTTCTCGTCCGACCGAGAGCACGACGCCCGTCTCGGGATGGGTGAGCACCCGCATCCAGCCGTCAGCGGTTCCCGCCAGCCGGCGGGCGGTCTCGATCGGGATGGGGCCGATGCCCTCCATCTCGGCCGGCGCACCGGCGGCCGTCGCATCGTCGAGCAACGACAGCGCAGGAACGGTGACGGCCACCGTCGCCCGCACACCACGCGCCGCCTCCGGGAGCGCGGACGCTTCGCCGTCGACCAGCAGGTCGCCGAGGACGTCGGCGCGCACCTGGTCGAGCGTGCGCGGGCCGAGCGAGCCAGGCGACCCATCGATCGGGAGGTCGAGCGAGGCGAGCGACGCCGTACGCTCGCGTTCCAGGGCCTTCTCGCCGTCGATCACTCGCAGCGCCATCTCGGTCAGACGGTTGAGGATGGCGCGGGCTTCGACCGCGGGCAGATAGGCGTTGAGCCACGCCATCCCGTCGTCGTCGACCTGCACCGACACGCGGCGTTGCGCGAGGGCCTCGCGGTGCCGGTCGGGAAGCGTCAGCGCTCGGGCGCGATCCACCAGAGCGCGCAGGGCGCGGCGGAACGTGCCGACCGGCAGTCGTTCGGCCAGCTCGAGGGCGACCGGTACCAGGTCGGCGCGCAGCTCCTCTTCGGCCCGGTCGACGAGCTCGACCAGCACGTCCGCATGGCGTTCGGTGATGCGGGCGCGCTGCAGCGCCTCGAACACCGCGGGGTACCGCTGCGTCAGCGCTTCTGCGCGCCGCAGCAGCGCCCCGGCGGTCGCCTCGGTGACACGCAGGGCGCAGGCGAGCTCGAGCCGGATCGATCGCTCGATGACGTCGCGATCGACGAGCCCGTCACGCGCCGCGTCGGCGACGGCCTGCTCGTGCATCTCATGGATGGCCACCGCCTGCTGTGCGGCGAACGACGACACGAGGTTGGCGACGTCGACGACACGGTCGATCGCATCGGGGGCCTCGCACCGCGATGGCGCGGGCGACGCCGACGTCGAATCGCCCGCTCGCGAGGCATCCTCATCGAACGCGTCGCCCGCGAACGCACCCTCGTCTTCGAGGATGACGATGCCGTCGCTTAACATGACTTCACGCTACGCCGGGGGTCCGACATCGCCCTCGGCGATGCCCCGCATACGGGGATGTTCGTCGGGTGCAACCGTTCGGCCCCGCGGGCGTACGCGCCGAGCGGTATCGCCTACGCCTCCAGTCGGGCTGACTCCACGTGACGGGCGCTCGGCGGACATCGGGTCGACCGGAACAGGCGAGTCGGCCGCGCACAGCGGCAGGGTGCTCCAGGACGTCTCGACCGAAGAGTTCGATACCGTGGCTCACGGGTTGCTCCTCGCGGTGCCACGGAGGACATCGCTCTGAGCAGCTGACCAGCATCAGCATCAGCATCAGCATCATGAACGCGCGCGCACGAGGCGAGTAAGAGTCGAAACGATTGTCGAGGTCATCCGATGAGCCGAGCTATCGCCGACGTCCATGCCCAAGTCGACGGACGGTTCTTCGTCTTCGGTTACTCCCGTGACACCGCAGGATTCTGGGTGTCCGAGGGTCTGCCTACAGTCGTGGAGAACGCAGCGGGACTCGGACGGCTAGGTGAAGCCACGATCTCCGCCCTGTTCGCCAGCACGGAGGGTGTCGTCGCTGCCCGCAATTTCCGGACTGATACACCCAACCGGGAGCTTCTCGCCTGGGTGGGCGTGGAGACCTACGGCGAGTATGCGAAGGGAGTGCGCTCGGTGAAGGTCCATGCTTTCTTCGATGAGAAGGGTGGCGTGAATCGCCTTCTCGTGACCCCTGAGACCAACCATGGCTGGGAGGGCTTCACGCCGAAGGTCGAGCACCGTGAATCGCTCGAGGACGTCAGCGCCGAAGCCCTCGGAGCCGCCATCGAGCGCTCCCTCGAGCTCGCGACCCCTTGAGCACCCGAGACAGGAAGAATTGGAGACAGGGCGATGAGCGACCACGTCGCGAGTGTCCAGCAGCAGAAGGACGGCCGAGTCTTCGTGATCACGTTCTCGAAAACAACCGATGGTCATCGAATCATGGACGGGCTACCGCTCGTCGTCGAGAACGCCGAAGACGCGCTGACTCTCGGCGACGCTGTCGTAGCGGGGCTTCAGCGCTCGACCGACGGTGTCCTTCCGGCACGAGACCTTCGCCGCTATCCACCGGATGCGGGCTTTCTCGACTGGCTCGGCGTGCCGACGTACGCAGCGTACGCGCGGGGCGTGCGCAGTGTCAGCGTGTGGGCTGCTGGCGGCGCAGGAGACCTCCGCCGTGTCGAGGTGACGGCCGAGGCCAACGGCGGGCCGAGCCGAGGTTTCGCCCCGACGGACGAGGGCGAAGTGCTGACTTACGAAGGCTCCGAGCGGCTCGGGATGGCCGTGCAGCGCGCCCTGGCGAAAGCCACCCCCTGACGCCCCGCTCACACCGCGTCTCCGGCGCCGACTCCGCCTCGTGGGTCGGTCGGAACGCACCGAAAAGCAGAAAAGCCCCGACGACTGGCGAGAGTCATCGAGGCTGATCCGTGCACCCCCTGGGACTTGAACCCAGAACCCACTGATTAAGAGTCAGTTGCTCTGCCGATTGAGCTAGAGGTGCGTGATCCGGTGAGTTTTTCGTTCAACCGAACCGAGGGTCAACGTTAGCAGTCCATCCGGGTGCAGCGCCAATCGGGCCGCATGATCGACTCGCGCGCGCTGTCCACACACTCCGCATGCGCCCTCTGCGGGCCCGGATAAACTGGCCGCATGTCCCCCGACACCTCCTCCGCTGCCTCGCGCGCGGATGCGTCAGCCCCCTCGGCGATCGCCGGCACCGACCTGCGCGACGACCTCGCGCTGGCGCTGCGGCTGGCCGACGCCGCGGACGCGATCGCGATGTCCCACTTCGACGCCGCCGACCTCGACGTGCACGCCAAGCCCGACGCGTCGTACGTCACCGAGGCCGACCTCGCGACGGAGCGCGCCATCCGCGACCTGCTGGCCGCGGAGCGCCCGGACGACGCGATCCTGGGCGAGGAGTTCGGCACGGTGGGCGACAGTCCCCGGCAGTGGATCATCGACCCGATCGACGGCACCCACAACTACCTCAAGGGCATCCCGATCTGGGCGACCCTCATCGCGCTGGCCGTCGACGGCGTGCCGCGCGTGGGCGTCGTCAGCCAGCCCTCGATCGGACGCCGCTGGTGGGCGGCCGAAGGCCACGGCTCCTTCACCGAGGTCGACGGCGTCGAGCGGCGCCTGCGCGTCTCGGATGTCGACACCCTGGAGCGCGCGAGCGTGAGCTTCCAGAGCGTCGCGCAGTGGGACGAGGCCGGCAAGCTCGACGACCTGGTGCGTCTCTCGCGTTCGGTGTGGCGCGACCGCGGCTACGGCGACGCGTGGCCCTACATGCTGCTCGCCGAGGGACGCCTCGAGATGGTGGCGGAGTTCGGCGTACAGGAGTACGACATCGCCGCCCTGCACCCGATCATCACCGAGGCCGGAGGGCGACTGACCGCCTTCGACGGCTCGGACTCTCTGACCGAGAAGTCCGTCCTCGCCACGAACGGCGCGCTGCATGAGCGCTTCCTCGACTTCTTCTCCCCCGCATCGGAGCGCTCCGCATGACCCGTCTCGGCTCGCGCCTGCTGATGGCGACCACGCTCGCCGCCGGCACCCTGTTGCTCGTGACCGCCTGCGCCGGCTCCACGGAACCCGCCGAGCCCTCCGCGGCCGCTCCCGTCCCGACCGCCACCATCCCCGAGACACCCGTGGCGACGAGCACTCCGACGCCCGACGCCGTGACCGACGTCACCTGCGACTCGCTGCTCTCGCAGTCCGTGATCGACGAGTTCGCGTCGCACAAGTGGACGGCGAAGGAAGACGTGTTCCGCATCGGCGACCTCACGATCGACGAGGGCATCCAGTGCGTGTGGGGCGATTACACCGTCCCGAGCGACCACGTGCAGGTGTTCGGCTGGGCGCCGATCTCGGACTCCGAGGCGGATGCCGCGCGCACCTCGCTGATCGCCTCCGGCTGGTCGGTCGTGTCGGGCACCTCCGGCGCATACATCACCGAGAACTCCGACACGGCCGTGGCCCGTGACGACGAGGGCTACGGCATGACGTACGAGTTCGGCGACGGCTGGGTGACGCTGGCCGACACGAAGCAGAGCCTGCTGCTCATCGAGCGCCCCGCCTCCTGACGCGGGATTTCTTTTTTCCTTATATCTGAAGGATATAAGCGATAACATCGGGCTATGACCTCGTATGTGGCGGTGATCGTCGATATCGTCGGCTCCCGCGATCTCGCGGACCGGCGGGCGGCGCAGGCCGCGATCGCCGACGCGTTCGCCCGAGCCCACGAGACCTACGCCGCGGACATGCCGCTCTGGGCGACGGTGGGCGACGAGTTCCAGGCCCGCTACCTGACGCTCCACGACGCGCTCGGGGCGACGGCACTCGTCCGACTGCTGCTGCCCGCCGACCTCGACTGCCGCTTCGGGCTCGGGAACGGAGACGCCCACGCCGTCGACGCACGCGCCGACGGCGCCTCCATCCAGGACGGAGCCGCGTGGTGGCGCGCCCGCGAGGCCATCGAGATCGGACACCGCGCCGAGAGCCACGGTCAGCCGTCGCTGCGCACCTGGTTCGTCGGCCCCGATCCGACGGCGCAGTCGGGCGTGAACGCGCTGCTGCTGATGCGCGATCACGCGATCTCGCGGATGAAGGCCCGGGAACGACGGCTGGCGGCGGGGCTGCTGCAACGACGCGCGCAGCGCGATCTCGCCGTCGCCGAGGGGATCACGCAGTCCGCGGTGTCGCAGAGCCTGCAACGCTCCGGCGCGACCGCGCTCGCGGCGGGCCTCGACCTCTTCGCCTCGAAGGAGACCTCATGAGCGCCGCCCTGCTCCTCCTCATCGTGTCACTGGCCGATGTGGCGGTGGGCCTGGTGATCGCGACCGAGACGATCCCCGACGCGCACGCCGACGGCCGGCGCGCCACCAGCACGCGGATGCGGGTGGCCCTCGCCGCGGGCGGCGTCGTCGCCGTCGCGGTCGCCGGGCTCGGTGTCGCCGGCGGTGCACCCCTGTGGCTCGCACTCGTCTCGGTCGCCTTCGCCGCGTCGTGGCTCGGCGCGGGGTGGCGATTCACACATCTCGGCCGACCGACCGCGCTGCTCGCGCTCTCCCTGCTGCTCGTCGTGGCGATGATCGCTCTGCTCCTCTTCGTCCCGGCGACGCTCGCGGGCGTCTTCACGACCTCGGGCCTGGTTCCCGCGGGCGACGGCGCGACCGGCATCCCGGCCACCCTCGTGGTGGCCGCCGTCGCGGTCGTCGCCGCTCTCACCCGTACCTCGAACCTCATCTGCCGCGCGGCGCTCGGTCGCACCGTGCTGGCGCCGGAGCGCGAGGGTTCGCGCCCACCCCGACGCTGGTCCCTCGCGCTCGGCACCCGCCGCATCGCGACGCTCACCGACACGTCGGACGCGGCGGCGGACGCGGACGACGCTCCCCCGGCGCCGCTGCAGGGCGGGCGCGTAATCGGTCCGCTCGAGCGGATCCTGCTGACCGCGCTCGCGCTCAGCGGCGCGCAGGCCGTCATCGTGGGGCTCCTCGCCGCGAAGGGCGTGGTGCGTTTTCCCGAGATCAACGCCGACAACCGACGCGGGTCGAAGGCCGAGGAGTTCCTCGTCGGCAGCCTGGTGAGCTGGACCCTCGCGGGGCTGGCGGCCGCTTTCCTCTTCGCGCTGCAGAACAGCTGATATCCGGGCGATATCAGCTTTTTCGCGCGCAGGATCCTCGCGAACACCTCCCCCTCGGGACGGAGGCGCCCGCGCGGGGCGGCGGTTAGCGTGGAGGGATCCCCGCTCGAAAGGACACCATGCCCGCGCTCTCTCGACCCCGCGCCCGCCGCTCCCTGCTCGCCGTCGCCGCCGTCGCCGTCATCGCCGTGATGACCGCCTGCAGCCCGGTCGCCGAACCCGCGCCCGCCTCCGCCGGCGCCGACCTCATCGCCGACACCCCGGTGGGCGAGAAGACGCAGTGGATTCTCGAGGTGCTCGAGGCCGAGGACGACACCACCGCCGCCGTGTGGGAACCCGAGCTCCACGAGTCGTTCCTCGCTCAGGTCTCGGCGGAGGACGTCGCTCAGCTCCTGAACGTGCAGATCCGTCCCGCCGCTCCGTTCACCGTCACCGCCTACACCGGCGACGACGTGACGGGCGTCACGACGCTCGCGGGCTCCGTCGGCGAACCCCTCGATATGACCGTGACGATCGACGAGAACGACCAGATCGTCGGGTTCTTCCTCGCTCCCGCCGCCGAGCCGTGAAGAGAATCGGCCTCGATCGCTGAGGTGACCGAGCGCCTCGACGCCCTACCGGGCGAGGTGCGGGCACTCGTCCAGCGCACCCCCGCCTCGGGTACCGGCACCGAGACGCTGATCGACGCGGACTCCGCGACGCTCGCGCCCCTCGCGTCCGCGTTCAAGCTCTATGTGCTGCTGGCTGTCGCCGATGCCGTCACCGCGGGCGAGCTGGCCTGGGACGACCAGCTCACCGTCGACGACGAAGCGCGCAGCCTCCCCTCCGGCGAGCTGCAGGACGCTCCCACGGGCACGACCGTGACCGTGGAGGAGGCCGCATCCGCCATGATCGCCATCAGCGACAACACGGCCACCGACCTGCTCGTGGCGCGCGTGGGTCGTGCGGCGGTGACGGAGGCGATGGCCGCCGCGGGTCACTCCGACCCGCAGACCAACGTGCCGCTGCTCACGACGAAGGACCTCTTCACCCTCGGATGGGGCGACCGCGCGGGGCGCGACGCCTGGCTGAACGCCGGGACGGACGAGCGGCTCGACATCCAGCAGGGCATCGACGCCGCGCCGCTCGCCGTCGACGTCGCCGACGTGACGCCGACCGCGGTCTGGGTCGACGGTCTCGACTGGTTCGCCTCGGCGACCGACATCGCGGCGGTGCACGAGGCGCTCCAGCAGCGGAGCGACCCGGTGGTGCGCTCGATCCTCGGCGCCAACCCGGGCGCCGGTCTGACGTTCGACTCCGCACAGTGGCCGTACATCGCGTTCAAGGGCGGATCGTCGCCCGGCGTCCTCACCGGCACCTGGCGTGCCGAGGCCGCCGACGGCACCGAGCTGACGGTGGTCCTGCTGCTCTCGAGTAGCGACCCCGGCGCCCTGACCGCCGCGCAGGGAGACTTCTTCCACCTGGCTGAAGACCTGTTCCGGCTCGCCGCCTGAGCGCCGTCCGCGTCCGCCGAGGTCATCCTTTCGGCGGACGCGGGCGCCACCCCTCATCCCCTAGCGTGGCGACATGGACTGCGAACACGACCAGGTGACGCGCGACGAGGACGGCCCGTGGATCTGCCGCCGCTGCGGCCTCACCTTCGACTGAGCGCAGCCGCTCCCTCAGCGTCGCGACAAGAGGCGCACGAGACCCTCTGCGAGCACGCGGTCGACGCGGGAGGGCACCGCATCCACCCCGTCCGCCACGTCTCCCCCGGCGATCGCCGCCAAGCTGCGCGCCTGCAGCGCCAGACCGAGATCCATGGCCTGGATGGGGTTGCCGCCGGCGGCGGTGAGGTTGATCATGTGCGTGCTGTGGAGCACGACGACCTCGCGACCGTCGGTCAGCCGATGCAGCAGTCGCGCATCCGCATCCGCTCCCGCCGGTGAGAGCGAGACGACCTCCCCGCTCGCTGCGCGCAGAGCCGCGATGTCGAGCTCGCGCCCCTCATGCCCGACGCCGACGAGGACGATGCCGTCACGGAGGGAGGGAAGGTGCTCCTCGGTGATGACCTGCCGGGCACCGGTCGCCAGGAAGACCGCGTCGGAGGCGGCCAGCACCGCGTCGAGATCGGCCACCGCGTGACCGCGCATGAGCGCGTCCAACTGGCGGAAGGGGTCGATCTCGGCGACCGTCACCGACGCTCCGAGGGCACGCAGCGTATCGGCGGTGCCTTTGCCGCACGGACCGTACCCGACCACCCCGATCCGCTGGCCCGGGATCATGAGGTTCGTCGCGTTCATGAAGCCCTGGACGATGCTCTGCCCCACCCCGAACTCGTTCTCGACGAGCAGCTTCAGCCGACTGTCGTTGATCACGACGACCGGGAAGTCCGGGCTCGCGTCGAGGGCGCGGATGCGGAACGCGCCCGTCGTGGTCTCCTCGGTCGCGCCGCGGAAGTCCGGCGATCGCGGCGCTCCCTCGATCAGGCGGATGACGAGGTCGCCGCCGTTGTCGAGGACGAGATCCGGGCGCTGCGCGAGCATCGCGTCGAGGTGCGCCTCGCGTTCGAGCACCGTGTCGTCGCGGGCGCCGAGAACGACGACGCCCAGGGCGCGCAGCGCCTCGGCCGTGTCGGGCTGGGTGGTGCCGATGTTCCCGGTGAGCGTCATCTGGGCGCCGGCGGCGACCAGATACTGGCACAGCACCGCCGTCTTCGGCTCGATGTGGATGGTCATCGCCAGTCGCAGACCGGCGAACGCCGATCCCACCTCGGCGAAGGTGTCGGCCAGCAACGGCATATGCCGAGCGGCCCAGTCGATGCCCGGGAGCCCGCTCGGGGCAAGGGAATGGTTCATGGAATGTCCTGTCGTCGTCGGAGACGCCGCGGCTGTGCGGCGCCGGAGAGGCAGGACGGGGTCAGGGATGGAGTTCGCGACGGCTCTCGTCGGCACCGTAGAGCCGAGGCCGACGCGCAGAGGCCGAGACGCGCAGGTCTGCGCGGGTCGATCCGGTCGGGGCCATGCCGTCATCGTACCCACCCGTAGGCTGGTGCGGGCACGGACCGGCGCCTCGGCGTCGCCCGCGCGCACCCACATCCCGACAGGAGCCGACCCCCATGCTGAGCGAAGAGGTTCCGTACGACGACTGGACCCCGACGAAGGAGACGCTGCACCGTTTCGTGCAGATCGTCGGCAAGCTCCGTCTCGCACTCAGCGTCCGTCGTAACCACTGGTGGAACGTCCCGTTCCATCTCACCGGCACCGGCATCACCACGCGGCCGATGGGAGACGCCCCCACGTTCTCGGTCGACGTCGACTTCATCGACCATCGGTTGCACGTGGCGACCGCCGCGGGAGCGCGGGCCTCCTTCTCACTCGTCGGCCAGAGCGTCGCGAGCTTCCACCGCGCCTTCCTCGACGCGCTCGAAGCGGTGGGCGTCGACCCCGCGCCCGTGCGCGACGCCGCCCCGTTCGACCTCCCGGACGCCGATCGGAGGTTCGCGGACGACACCGAGCACACGCAGTACGACCCGATCGCCGTCACGCGCTACTGGCGCACCCTGTCGGACGTGAATCTGGTGCTGGAGGAGTTCTCGGGCCGCTTCTCGGGCAAGACGAGCCCCGTCCACCACTTCTGGCACACGTTCGACATCGCCGCCACCCGGTTCTCGGATGTCGTCGTGCCGCACGCGGCCGGCACCGACTCCGTCACGCGCGAGGCGTACTCGCGCGAGGTCGTGAGCGCGGGCTTCTGGTTCGGCGACGACTCGACGCCGTATCCCGCGTTCTACTCGTACACATCGCCGGAACCGGCGGGCATCGCGCAGCAGCCGCTCCCGGAGGGCGCGATGTGGGTCGATCGCGGCGGCTCGCACCTCGCGGTCTATCCGCTGACGAGCGCGCAGGCCACGGGCGACCCGCGCGCGGCGGCGCTGGCGTTCTTCGAGGCTTCCTACGTCGCCGGCGCCACCCTCGCGGGCTGGGACGTCGAGCGATACCGCTGCGTCGACGGCGCCACGGATCCGCACCGTCTCCGCTGACACCCCGCCCGATCAGCGGAACGGATTGGTGGCGTGGCCGGTCTCGTCCATCGAGCCCGCGGCGTAGCCCTGATCCCAGGCATCGCCC
Organism: Microbacterium sp. NPDC089189; assembly: GCF_040685095.1. Lineage (NCBI taxonomy): Bacteria > Bacillati > Actinomycetota > Actinomycetes > Micrococcales > Microbacteriaceae > Microbacterium > Microbacterium sp. NPDC089189. Next base: position 43,456 of record NZ_JBFBHG010000013.1, on the reverse strand, counting down.
CGCAGCTCGCGCTCGCGACGGATGTCCTCGATCTGCTGGATCCGCGTCGCGAGGCGCACCCACTCCGCCCACCCCGCCGTGACGGCGGCACCGACATCGTCGTGGGTGCGCAGGATCCATCGTCCGGACGCGGCGTCGGGGCCGAGGACCGCCGGCCCGATGTCGATGGGATGCTGACGCGGATCGGACATGCGGAACCTTTCATCGGGGTCAGGCCATCGTGACACAGCGCGCGACGATGGCCTGCTCGCACGAAAAGAGCCCCTCGTCGCGACCATGTCGGGCGTGACGAGGGGCTCTCTGCGGTGACAGTGGCGTCGTGGAGATGGGGGGAATCGAACCCGCCTAGAACCTCTGTCCTGGCCTGCGATCCGCGGAATCACGCGGCGCAAGTGCTGGTAAGCGGAGGCAAGTTCAGGGGTGCTCCAGTATCTTCTGTGGGATTCACCCGACATTGAGATGACGCCGGCGATCGACCTCACGCTGGTCACGGATGCGGCGCAGCCGATGCGCCAGGAGAGGCCGCAGCTGCTCGGCCTCAAGCGTGTCGATTGCGGATGATCGCCTCATCCTTCCACCCGGTGTGCTTACGGTGGGCGTCCTCGAAGTCGAGCAGGTCAGGGAGCGGGATCGGAGCAGACACGACGACGATCCTCTCGCCGACCTCCGACATCAGAGGCGTGCGAGCATCTCGGCCTTCTTCGTGGTGAACTCTTCCTCGGTGAGGATGCCGGCGTCGCGGAGGCCGGCGAGCTGCTGCAGCTGCGCGGCGACATCGGGCTGAGCGGCGGGCGCGGGTGCCGGCGGAGTGACGACGGTGACAGCCGGTGCGGGCGAGGCCTCCTGCACGGCGGGGTGCTTGCCGAGCATCAGGTCGGTGAGCGTGTCCTTCACTATCTGCGCCTCGGCGTGCGAGACCCGGAAGTCGACCGTATTCCCCCCGGTGATGACGGAGACCTTCGAGTTGAGCATGCCGTCGCGCTTCGTAGTGACCGACGTCATCGACTTGACGGGGATCATTTCGGTCCCGGCCTTGCCGTTGCGAACACCCGTCGCGAGGACCGAGAGCCCCGCGGTCAGCACGCCCGCGGTGACCTTGCCGCCGGAGACGCCCCGCGCGACCTCCCACTCGATCCGGTCGGTGTAGACGCTCAGCTTTGCGTTCTTGCCGAGGATGTGCGAAGTGAAGCGGTAGAGCGGCTGGTCGGTCATGTTGTCCCCCTAGGTCGAATGATGCGGCGCGTGAGAGCGTACCCGACGTACGCAGCGCTCCCAGGTGATCTCTGCCACGTGACCACCAACCCCCGCGCGCGCCACACGATCGACCAGTGGCGCACTATCCGGGAAGCGTTTGCCGATCGGATGGAGACGCTGCTCGAGGCCTTCCTTCGTGAGCCGTCGCGCCGCCATTTGCTGGACGCGGCTGCAGCACTGCGGTTTCTCCTGATCGAGAACGGTGTCTCGAATGCCAACGCGTTCCGGATGAAGATCGTCTTCCGGGCCAGGATGCTTCCCCGGGTCGAAACGGTCGCGCCACCGTTTGCGGTCATGCGGGAACATCTCTCGACGAAAGACCGTCAGACCTACCTCGACCAGTGGACGTATTGGTCTCAGCACGTCCTCGACGCGAACATGCCCGACGATCCAGTCGTGCCTCAGCCCATTCGTGAACTCACGCTCCCCCAGTGGATGCAACACGAGGTCGGTCACGGCAACGGCCGCTATTACCGGGTGGGCGAACTGATCAAGTTTTTCGCCAATAAGCACGGCGGCGTGCATGTCTCGGGTGATGGCGACGGCTACCTCGAGATGATCTCCCACGCCGCGACCGACATCGAGATAGCGGGACCGATGCAGCAGCTCCGGTGGATCGCGAGCACGACCTATGTCGCCCTCACCCCGCTCCTGATAGAGCTCTTCCCACCGGAGCAGTGACCCGGAAACACGAAAGGCCCCCGACCGGTATCCGTTGATACCGACCGGGGGCCTCGTGGTGACGGCGGTCAGACCGTCTGGGGCGCGGTGAAGGCGTCGCCGTTGTAGCGACCGTCGGCAGCGGTGAGCGCGACACGCCGTGATTCACCAGCATCCTGACCCGCCACCGTTTGCCGCCCCTAACGTCAGTATCGGCAAGGTGTCAGACGGAGACACCGAACGACGAAGCCCCCGTGAGGACCCATGAGGTCGCCGGGGGCTTCGTCGTCCACGCCGACGATCCCTCGGCCGGGAGTCGAGCCGACCATGACGCCCTGCAGCCCCGCGCGCTGCCGCGTCCGCTCCTCCCGGCCGAGGTGCACACCCGGTGTCAACGCGGCAGTTCTCTCCGCGAAGGGCTCCCATGACCGCCTGCACTTCCTCAGGCGGAGGAGACACCTGCACCGCTCCCCAAGGGGCGCCGACCGCCGCCATCTTCTCCGGCCTACGTCGGCGCCCCTCAGAACTTGAATCGATCGGCGGCGAGGAGTGCGCTCGCCCGAGCCCGCACGCGCTCCGGATCGACTCGGATATCGCCTGACTCAGGTGTGTGCTCGATGTCGATGATCGCGTCGTCCGCGGTCGTCTTACCGGCATCCCTGCAGCGTTGGGCCAAGTCCTCAGCCATCTGCTCCTCAACGTCCGCTACCGCGTCGTTCACGATCCCATCGAGCAGGCGATCAAAGTCATCCGAGAAGCTCATTCGGCCAAGGTATCGACGCGGGAGCCACGAGCGGAAGAGTCTATGTCTCAGCACCACAACAGCACCCGCGCCGACCGCATTGCCAAGAAGAGGTTCAAGGACGAATGCGCAGAGACAGACCTGCCCTGCTGGCTCTCCGGCTGCAAGATCGATTACGCCGCAGCGTGGGACGACTTCGATAACCCGCGCCGCTACCAGCGCGACCACTTCTTCCCCGCGTCCACACACCCGGAGCTCTACTACGACCCCGACAACTGGCGCCCGTCGTGCGCCGAGTGCAACGAGGCTCGCGGCAACAGCATGGCCGTCGGAGGCCTCGGCGTGCTCTCGCGTCAGTGGGTGCCAGCGGAGTGAGGGAAGTCCCACTCGATCGCGTCGACGTGCTCGAACCAGCGCATCGCATCCTGCAGAGGCTCTTCGAGCGGGCGCCCGGCGACATGGTCGTCGTACGCCGCGCGGTCCGCAGTCGTGCGCGGGCTGCGTGGACGCTGCGGCGGTGAGTACATGTCGAGCAACCTTGCGGGTATCCACTCGTACGGCAGCGGGTCACCGTCCAGCGAGAACGTCGTCAGCGAGCGCACCGGCGCAGCCCCATGCCCCATCGCGTTCCGCGCGTACCGCAGACCTGGGAGCACCCGACCCGACGAGTGCGCAGCACGCGCCTTCTCGTAGCCGGGCTCCGGCCAGCACGTCTCATCCAGTAGGCAGGCCCACCACAGCGCCTGCCCGAGCACGATGTGTGCGTCCACCCACCCGAGGGACTGCAGACCGCCCACCGAACGCCGCAGACCCTCGAACGCCCACGGACGAGCCGTCGCACCGACAGTCGCAGGCCCACGCTCATCCACCCACCCGACCATAGCGACCGAGGGGGAGGGGCGTTCGCGCCTCTGAAGCGGGCGGGGCTCGAGCACCTCACGCTGCACGACCTGCGCCACACGGCCGCGAGCCTCGCGGTCTCGTCCGGCGCGCACGTGAAAGTCGTGCAGAAGATGCTCGGGCACAAGTCCGCGGCGATGACGCTCGACACGTACGCCGACCTCTTCGACGGTGACCTCGACGACATCGCCGAGCGGATGGCAGAGCGCGCCGCACCGTTCGCCGCGCGGGCGATGAGGTCGCTCGGACTCTCCGCCTGAGCGGTATGTGGGATTTCTGTGGGATCTCGGTCCTCGGCGACCTTCTCCCAGAAACGACGAAAGCCCCCGATCCCAGTCGAGACATGGGATCGAGGGGCTTCCTCTGGTGACAGTGGCGTCGTGGAGATGGGGGGAATCGAACCCCCGTCCATCGCTGAGATACGGCGTCTTCTCCGGGCGCAGTCTGTGGAGACGTTCTGCTCGGCTCCGACCTTTAGCACAGACACCTAAGTCGACGAGCCCAGCCTGGGAAAAGTCCCGCTCACCGTCCAGACGCCGGTGAGCAGCAAGATCCCTAAATGACGCCAGGATCCGTAGCGGGATCACCTACGGTCTGACGGACTATCGGGCTCGCTTATGCAGCGAGGGCGAAGTCAGTGCGCTTGGATTCGGCACTTATTGGTTTTGCGGGGAGCGTTTACGAGATAACCCTGCATCCTCGGCCCGCTTCTCGCAGATTCACAAGCGATGTCGAAACCGATCATCCCCGTGATCCTTCGTGTGAAGGGGCCACTGTCACTCTGTTGAATTACGAACCCGGACGGCGAGCCGCCCGAGCGTCCCAGACTACAACGGATGCCGGCGCCCCGCCATTCCCCGGAGCCCCCGCGGTCCCGGCTGCCGCAGCTCCACGGCACCCATCGTGCGCACGGGGGCCGCGCGTAGGCTGACCGCATGAGCGAGGTCACCATCACCGTCCGCGGCGAGCACGAAGAACGTCTCCCCGCCGAGCAGGGCGTCGTCCGTCTGACCGTGCGCGTCGAAGCCTCCGATCGCGGCATCTCGATCGAGAGGCTCGCCGCGGAAGCGGGCCCCATCCGCGACGCCCTGCGCACGCGCGAGGAGGCCGGCGCGCTGCTGTCGTGGTCGAGTTCGCGGGCCACCATCTGGACCGACCGCCCCTGGGGCCCGGACGGCACACGGCTGAACCCCGTCCACCACGCGTCGCTGGAGCTGACCGCCGTGTTCACCGACCCCGCGTCGCTGTCGGCCTGGGTCGACGAGGTGTCGCTGCGCGAGGGCGCGCAGATCGACAGCGTCACGTGGCGGCTGAGCGACGAGACCGCATCCATCGCGCGCGATCGCGTGGCGGCCGCGGCCGTGCGCGACGCGGTGTCGCGGGCAACGGCCTATGCCGCTGCCCTCGGGCACACGGACGTGACCGCCGTCGCCGTCGCCGACGCCGGGCTCCTCTCCCCCGACGCGCCGGCCGCCGCACCGAAGATGATGCGCGCCGCGTTCGACGCGGCCGGGAGCCCCGGCGTCGACCTTCGCCCCGACGACGTCGCGGTGAACGCGGTCGTCGAGGCGCGGTTCACGGCGCGCTGACCACCGGCGACGGATCCGCGCGCGGCAGACGCAGCGTGGCCCGCGTGCCCGCGGTGTCGTGACCCGAGAGCACGATGCTTCCGCCCATGGCGCCCGCCAGTGTCTGCGCGACCGCCAGCCCGATACCGGTGCCCGCCACACCCTCACGGGTCGCCTGCGCGCTGCGATAGAAGCGCTCGAACACCCGCGCACGCTCCGACTCGGCGATGCCCGGCCCGTCGTCGGTGATCTCGAGCGTCGCGTGATGCGCGGAGGCGGAGACCGCGACCCCCAGCTCACCGCCGACGGGCGAGAACTTGATCGCGTTCGTGAGCAGGTTCGACACGATCTGGCCCAGCTCGGACGCATCCGCCCGCACGGCCGCGTTCTGCCCGGTGTCGGATTCCGACACGTGGAGTCCGCGCGCGTCGATCTGGTGGCGGAGGTCGGCCACGCAGTCGCGCACGAGGCGCGCGAGATCGAGCGTGCCGGCCGCGCGCGCACCGATCGGCGGCGTGGATGAGGCGGTGCGCAGCGCGTTGTCGACCAGCCCGCCGAGGCGGTCGGCGTTACGGGTGATCACGGCGACGTATTCACGGAGGAGCGGGTCGTCGAGCTCCTCATCGAGCTCCTGCGCGTAGCCGACGATGGAGGTGATGGGCGTCCGCAGCTCGTGCGAGACGCTCGCCACGAACGCATCCTGCTTGTCGGTGAGGTCTCGGAGGGCGTCGCTGATGCCGCGTTCGCGTTCGAGCTGCGCGCTCATGGCCTGCTCGACGGCGCGCACGGGACGCAGATCCTCGACCGTGACGAGCAGCACGCGCCCGAGTCCCGGACGCGTGATCGGGTCGATCCAGAATCGCGACGCGGGGAGGAGCCCGCCGAGCTCGCTGCTCTCGTGCGTGCGCACGTGGTCGGCCCCGCCGAGGAGGCGTTCGAACGGCGATCCTGCCGCGACGGCCCAGCCCGAGGATGCGTCCGCCACCAGCTGCGGGCCCAGCAGGTCACCGGCCACCCCGTTGGCCTGCATGACCGTGAGCGCCCCGTCATCGGCCTGCTGGATGATCGCGAAGCCACTGCGGGAGCGCGCGAAGGAATCGCGCAGGAGGCGCCCGAACGCGGCCCGGCTGTCCTCCAGCTCCTGCCGTTCGACGCGCTGGGCCGCGATCAGCAGACACGTGGCACTGACGGCGACCGCATAGATCTGCAGCAGCGCGGCCGCGCCGAGGAGGCCGTTCGTCGAGACGAACTGGCCGCTGCCCGCCACCGTGAAGGCCCCCGCGAGGACGATCGCGAGAAGAACATGGCCGACCGTGAGGAACATCGACTCCGAGGACGCGGCCCACGCCAACAGCGGCACGGGAAGGAAGGCGAGCGGTGCGTTGCCCACGGGCCCGAAAGCGACGACCACCGCCACGACGATCGCGAACGTCATGAGCGTGGTGTGCCACCACGGGCTCACGCGCTGTCGCGAACGGTCGATGAGCACGAGCGGCACGATCAGCAGGAGCGCCGACAGGTGGGACGCCGTCGTCGACAGGAATCGCGGCAGGAACTCGATGCCGGACGGGACCGCGGCCAGCGAGAACACGACCGCGAGCGATGCCGCCGCCACGGCGGCCGTGCCGAGAAACCGGCCGACGTCGCGCGTGGTCGCCAGGCGAGGGATCGTTCCGCCGCGGGTCAGGCCGAGCCACATCACGGCGAGCTGCGCCGCCGTTCCGACGCCCCCCGCCACCACGATCGCCGGCGGGCGCCCCGCGATCCCCGTCGCCGTCATGGTCAGCAGCGCGACGAGCACGATCGTGACCGGCGCGTAGCGTCGGGGCGTGCACAGCACGGCGGCGGAGGCGACACCGGCCGCAGGCCACCACCAGGCGAGCGCGAACTCGCCCGCCTGGTCGAGCGCGAAGATCACCGCCAAAAGGAATGCGACCACCACGAGAACAGCGACGACCACGCCCCGACGCCTCGGCGTGAGGGCGCTGACCTGCGAGATCAGGTTCGGGCGCGTCATCGGAGACCACGATATCCGGCGGGACCGCATACGATGAGCACACGGGCCGCCGGCCCGGGACTGCAGGTGAGATGTGACTCGAGTACTCGTCATCGACGATGATCCCGATATCTCCCGTCTGCTGACGCTCAAGCTGACCCGCGCGGGGATGGACGTCGAATCCCGCTCCGACGGCCTGAGCGGACTCGACGCGATCCGCGAGCTCCACCCCCACGTGGCCGTCGTCGACTGGATGATGCCGCGCATGGATGGCATCGCCCTGGCACGCGAGGTACGCGCGGCATCCGACATGGCGGACGTGCGCCTCCTGATGCTGACGGCACGCGTGTCGCCGGCCGATCACGCGCTGGCACGCTCGAGCGGATTCGACGATGTGCTCACGAAACCGTTCACGGGCAACGATCTGGTCGCGCGCGTGCAGGGACTCTGCGACCGCACGACGGCCGACGACTGACCGACGGCGACTTACTCCCCCAGGCGGTTCTTCGTGCGCATGGCGCGCTCGGCCTCGCGCTTGTCCTGCCGCTCGCGCAGCGTCTGGCGCTTGTCGTACTCGCGCTTGCCCTTGGCCACCGCGATCTCGACCTTGGCGCGCCCGTCGAGGAAGTAGAGCTTGAGCGGCACCAGCGTGTATCCGCCGGCCGAGACCGCGTGCGAGATCTTCACGATCTCCTCTTTGTGCAGCAGCAGCTTGCGCGTGCGCTTGGCCGAGTGGTTGGTCCAGTGCCCCTGCGAGTACTCAGGGATGTTCACCGAGTCGAGGAACGCCTGGCCGCCGTCGATGTACGCGTAGCCGTCGCTGAGGTTCGCCCGCCCCTGACGCAGCGACTTCACCTCGGTGCCGGTCAGCACCAGGCCCGCCTCGTACGTCTTGTCGATCTCGTACTCGTGGCGCGCGCGGCGGTTGGTCGCGATGACCTTCTCTCCGCGTTCCCTGGGCATGGCGTTTCTCCTCCGGATCAGCCGCGCCAGCGCACGGCAGCCCGTCAGTCTATCAAGTCCCCCGGGCGCCGGTCAGGCGCGCAGCCATCGCCGGATGGCGAAGCCCGCCGACAGCGCCGCGAGCACCACGCCGATCACGATGATGATGGGGATCACGAGCGCCAGATCGCCGTACCCCACCCAGGTCGTGACGAACGCCACGCGTGACCGCAGATAGCCGTTGACGCCGAACTCCACCGCCGCCCAGACGCCGCCGCTCGCCAGCACCGAGCCGATGAGAGCCGCGAACACGCCTTCCAGCACGAATGGCGTCTGGATGAACCTGTTCGATGCGCCCACGAGCCGCATGATGCCGATCTCCTTCCGGCGCGCGAAAGCCGACAATCGGATCGTGGTGGCGATCAGCAGAACCGCGGCGATGAGCATGAGGCCGGCGATGCCCACCGCGATGTAGGTCGCCACCGTGAGCGCCGAGAAGAGCGGCTCCAGATACTGCATCTGGTCGGTGACCTCTTCCACCCCGGCCGTGCCGCTGAAGGCCTCCGAGATCACATCCGACTGGCTCTGATCGACCAGGTTGATCGAGAACGTCGCGTTGATCTGGTCGGGCGTGATGATCGTCGCGTACTCGTCGCCGAGCTGCGCGATGGCCTTGTCGTAGGCCTGCTCGCTCGTCTCGAACGTGTAGTCGCGGATGAGCGGCGACAGCGTCGGCCCCTCGAGCTGCGTGCGTACGGCGTCGATCTGCTCTTCGCTGGCGACGCCGTCCGTGCAGGTGTCGTCGGTCGACACGCTGGCGCACATGAACACCGCGACCTGGGCCCGATCGACCCAGAAGTCCTTCATCTTGCCGATCTGCATCTGCATCAGGACCGCGGCGCCCACGAAGGTGAGCGACACGAACGTCACGAGCACGACGGAGATCACCATCGACGCGTTCCGGCGGAGGCCGCTGAGGGCCTCCCCCATGATCAGTCCGAACCTCATCGCGTCGGCCCCACTTCATCGTCAGAGCCGCCGAGCCCCAGGCGGTCCGCCAGTCCGAGCTCGTCGGGGAGCCCCGAGCCGGCCGGGGGACGCGTCGCCGCGGGAGTCTGACCGGCGAGCCGTGCGGCCAGGGATGCGGCGGCCTCCGCCTCGGCCACAGCGGCCGCGCGCGCGATCGGGTCCTGCACGGCGGGTTCCGCGGCCTGCTCGGTCGCAGCGACCGCCGCGTCGAGCGTGATCGGTTCGACCTGCCCCGTCTCGGCGATCTCGCGGTGCACCTCGAGGACGGCGGTGAGCGCGGCGACAGCGGCCGCGCCCTTCTCGACCTCGGGTGCCAGACGCGGGATGCCCGACGTGTCGCCGTAGCCGCCGTGACGCTCGTCGCGGATGATCTCTCCGCCGCGCAGCTCGATCACGCGACGCTGCATCTGGTCGACGAAGCCGGCCTCGTGCGTGGCCATGACCACGGTCGTGCCGCCGGCGTTGATACGCGCGAGCAGGCGCATGATGTCGACGGATGTGGCGGGGTCGAGGTTTCCGGTGGGCTCGTCGGCGAGCAGCACCTGGGGCCGGTTGACCAGCGCGCGGGCGATCGCGACACGCTGCTGCTCACCGCCGGAGAGCTCGTGCGGCAGGCGCTTCTCCTTGCCGTCGAGTCCGACGAGCGCGAGCGCCTCGGGCACGGCCTGCTGGATGAACCCGCGCGAGGAGCCGATGACCTGCAGCGTGAAGGCCACGTTCTGGAAGACGGTCTTGGTGGGAAGCAGGCGGAAGTCCTGGAACACCGCGCCGACATGGCGCCGAAAGTACGGCACCTTGCGGTTCGGCACGGACCGGAGGTCGCGACCGAGCACGACCACGCGCCCCTCGCTGGGGATGTCCTCGCGCAGGATCAACCGGAGGCACGAGGATTTCCCCGATCCGGAAGCTCCGACGAGGAAGACGAACTCGCCGCGTTGCACCTCGAAGTCGACGCTCTGGAGAGCGGGTCGGGAGGTGCCGCGATACCGCTTGGTGACGTTCTCGAACCGGATCATGGCTGTGACAGCCTAAGCGCGCGATCGCGCGTTGCCGTTCGCGACACCCGCGCGTCACGCATCCCGTCGACGGGTCAGTCGTCGTCCTTGCGCTTGCGCCACCGGATGCCGGCCGCGATGAAGCCGTCGAGGTCACCGTCGAGCACGACGGCCGGGTTGCCCACCTCGTGGCCGGTGCGGAGATCCTTGACCAGCTGCTGGCCGTAGAGGAAGTAGGAGCGCATCTGATCGCCCCAGCTCGCGGTGATCGTGCCCGCGAGCTCCTTCTTCTTGGCAGCTTCCTCCTCGCGCTGCAGCAGCATGAGCCGCGTCTGCAGCACGCGCATCGCCGCCGCGCGGTTCTGGATCTGCGACTTCTCGTTCTGCATCGACACGACGATGCCGGTCGGCAGGTGGGTGATGCGCACGGCGGAGTCGGTGGTGTTGACCGACTGGCCACCGGGGCCCGAGGAGCGGAACACGTCGACGCGGATGTCGCCTTCGGGCACATCCACCTCCTGCGCCTCTTCCATCACCGGGATGACCTCGACGGCGGCGAAGCTCGTCTGGCGCTTGTCGGCGCCGCCGAACGGGCTGATGCGTGCGAGGCGGTGGGTGCCGGCCTCGACCGACAGCGTGCCGTAGGCGTAGGGCGCGTCGATCTGGAACGTCGCGGACTTGATGCCGGCGCCCTCGGCGAAGGACGTGTCCATGATCTTGACGGGGTACTTGTGGCGCTCGGCCCAGCGCAGGTACATGCGCATGAGCATCTCGGCGAAGTCGGTGGCGTCGTCGCCGCCCGCGCCGGAGCGGATCGTCACGACGGCGGAACGCTCGTCGTACTCGCCGTCGAGGAGCGTCTGCACCTCGAGCTGGCCGATCACGTCCTGCAGCACAGCGAGTTCCTTGCGGGCCTCGTCGGCGGACTCCTCGTCCTCCATCTCGAGGGCGAGCTCGATCAGGACATCGAGGTCGTCGAGACGCGCCTCGACCTCGGCGACGCGCTTGAGCTCGGCCTGACGGTGGCTCAGCGCGCTCGTCACCTTCTGCGCCTTGTCGACGTCGTCCCAGAGATCGGGAGCGCCGGCCTCTTCGGACAGACGCGCGATTTCGCTCTTCAACGCCTCAACATCGACCACGGCCTGGATATCGGCGAAGGTCGAACGCAAGGCCTGGATGTCGGATGACAGATCGAGTTCGAGCATGACACTCCAGAGTAACGTGGATGCACGTGTCCGACAGCGCCGCATCCGTGCTCCGGCGGTTCGCTCCGATGATCTACGGTCCGACCGTGCTCTTCGCGCTGGGCGAGGGCGCGGTCATCCCCCTCATCCCGATCCTCGCGGCGGAGCTCGGCGCCGACATCGCGCAGGCGGCGCTGATCACCTCCTTCCTCGTCGTGGGCCAGCTGTGCGGCAACATCCCCGCGGGCTGGACGGTCGCCCGTTTCGGTGAGCGCGTGACGATGGCCCTCGGCGGCGTGGTCGCCATCGCGGGAGCATCGGGACTGCTGTTCGCGCCGTCCCCCGCGGTCCTCGCCATCGCCGTCTTCGTCATCGGGTTCTGCGCCGCGACCTTCGGCCTGGCCCGCCACAGCTTCATGACCACTCGCGTGCCGCTCGCGTTCCGCGCCCGGGCGCTGTCGCTGCTGGGCGGGTCGTTCCGCCTCGGCACGTTCGTCGGGCCGTTCGTCGCCGCCGCACTGCTCGGCCTCGGCGCCGGCGAGCTCTCCGCGGTGTGGTTCTTCCTGATCTGTCTCGTGGCAGTGATCCTGCTCGTGCTGCTCGGCCCCGATCCCGAGACCGCCGCACCCGCTCCGACCGCGTCCGCGCGGGCGGGGACGCCTGCGCCCTCGCCCGCCGAGGACAGCGGCGAGCCCGTCACGGGCTCGATCCCCACCGCCGAACGCGTCGGCGTCTTCCGCACGCTCTGGCAGTACCGCGGCGTGCTGTCCCGCCTCGGCGTGGCCGCGGCATCCCTGTCGGCCGTCCGTTCGGCACGCCAGGCGGTGCTGCCGCTCTGGGGCCTCTCGCTCGGGCTCGACGCGCAGACGATCGCGCTGGTGGTGGGCATCTCGGGAGCCGTGGACTTCGCGCTCTTCTACGCGAGCGGGCAGGTGATGGACCGCTTCGGCCGACTCTGGGCGGCCCTCCCGGCCATGCTGCTCATGGGCGGCGGCTTCATCGCCCTCTCGTTCACGCACGATCTCGATTCGGCGAGCATGTGGTTCGCGATGTTCGCGGCCGTCCTCGGGGTCGGCAACGGACTGTCGAGCGGCATCCTGCTGACCCTCGGCGCGGATGTGGCCCCGCGCTCCTCGCCCGCCGCGTTCCTCGGATCCTGGCGCACGCTGACCGACGCGGGCGGGGCTCTCGCGCCGCTCCTGGTCTCGGCGCTGACGGCGCTCGTGTCGCTGTCGGTGGCGGCCGGGGCGATGGGCGTGTTGGGATTGGTGGGAGCGGCCGCCTTCGTGCGGTGGGTGCCCCGGTTCGTCCCCCGCGCGGCACGGCCCGAGGCACCGCAGGACGATCATCGAGACGACGACGGAGACGCAGCATGAGCGAGCACAACTGGGCCGGCAATCTGGCGTACTCGGGGTCGGTGGCCACCCCATCCACCCGCGAGGAGCTGACGGCGCTGGTGCGCTCCGCATCCGACATCCGGCCGCTCGGATCACGCCACTCGTTCAACCGCATCGCCGACACGACGGGCATGCTGCTCTCGACGGCCGGGCTCACCCCCACGGTCGAGATCGACGGCGAGCGGCGCATCGCCCGCGTCTCGGGCGGGCAGCGCTACGGCGATGTCGCACGCCGACTGCAGGCGGAGGGATGGGCCCTCGGGAACCTCGCCTCGCTCCCCCACATCTCCGTCGCGGGAGCGATCGCCACCGGCACGCACGGCTCGGGCGATCGCAACCGCTCGCTGGCGGGAGCGGTCGCCGGCGTCGAGATCGCGACGGCCGACGGCGATGTCCGGTGGATCCGGCGGGGCGACCCGTCGTTCGACGGCGCGGTGGTCTCGCTCGGCGCGCTGGGCGTGGTCCTCGACGTCGAGCTCGACATCGAGCCCACCTTCGACGTCGCGCAGACCGTGTACGAGAACGTCCCCTGGGATGCGATCCTCGCCGACCTCGATGCGGTGACCTCCCTCGCCTACAGCGTGAGCCTGTTCACGACGTGGCGGGATCCCGCCATCGTCGACCAGGTGTGGCTGAAGGCTCGCAGCGATCAGGCGCCCGCCCCGGCCGACGTGCTCGGTGCACTGCCCGCAGCGGGCCCGCGGCATCCCCTCCCGGGCGTCGCCGCCGACAACTGCACCGAGCAGGGCGGTGTCGCGGGGCCCTGGCTCGACCGGCTCGCGCACTTCCGGCTCGGATTCACGCCCTCGCAGGGCGCCGAGCTGCAGAGCGAGTACTTCGTCGCGCGGGCGGATGCGGCCGCCGCCGTGCGCGCTCTCCAGCCCCTGGCTGAGCGGATCGTGCCGTTCCTCTACGTCACCGAGGTGCGCATGATCGCCGCCGACGATCTGTGGCTGAGCGGCGCGTTCGGTCGCGACACCGTGGGCTTCCACTTCACGTGGCACCGCGATCAGCCCGCGGTCGAGGCGCTCCTCCCCCTCATCGAGGAGGCACTGGCGCCGTTCGCCCCGCGCCCGCACTGGGGCAAGGTCTTCACCCTGCCCGCCGACGAGATCCGCGCGCGCTATCCGCGCTGGGAGCGCTTCGCCGCTCTCCGAGGCGAGTTCGATCCGCGCGGCGTGTTCCGCAACGCGTTCCTCACCGAGCTCGGGGCGTAATCGCGCCGGGGCTGTCCGCCTCGGCCGTTATGCACGGCGCGGGCCGGTGCCCGTGCGCGCCTGCGGCGAGGAGCATGGTCGGCGGAGGCTGACGTGACCACGACACCACGGCACCGCGACGGATGCTGACCATCGAACGGGCGCTGCTCGACGTGCAGGCGCCCGCTGCGCGGCACAAGGTCTATGCGCTCCGGAGCCCGGGCCGTTTCCTCGTCTCGGGCATGCTCGCCGGCGGATACATCGGTGTCGGCGTGCTGCTCATGGTCAGCGCCGCCGGACCGTTGACCGCGGCCGGGAGCGGGTGGGGGAAGCTCGTCAGCGGCGTCGTCTTCGGGGTCGCCCTCACCCTCGTGGTGTTCGGCGGCGGCGAGCTCGTGACCTCGTCCATGATGACCCTCACGCAGGGAGCACTGCTGCGCGCCATCCGTCCGGGCGCGGCCGTCGGCACCCTGCTGGCCACGTTCGTCGCGAACCTCATGGGCGCGATGGTGTTCGGCGCCCTGGTGGCGATGTCGGGCGTCCTGCACAGCAACGCCGCCGCCGGCACGATGCTGCAGGACATGCTGACGGCGAAAGCCCACGAGGGCGCCGGCGAACTGTTCGTGCGCGGCCTCCTTTGCAACGTCCTCGTGTGCCTCGCCATCTGGATGTGCGCGCGGCTGCAGTCCGACGGCGTGAAGCTGGCCGTCATCTTCTGCGCGATCCTCGCGTTCATCACGTCCGGTTTCGAGCACGTGGTCGCCAACATGACGACCTACGCGATCGGGCTCGTCACCGGCGCGCCCGACGCCACCTGGTCGCTCGTCGGCGCGAACCTGCTGTGGGTGGGTCTGGGCAACCTCGTCGGCGGCGCTGTCGTCGTCGGTCTCGCGTACTGGGTCGTCGGCGGATCCCCCCGCATCCGCGCCACCGCGTACGCCGACGAGGAGGGCGCCGCCCTGCAGGACCACTGACGGGAGCCGCCGGTCAGCCGGCCGGCGCGGGGTCAGCCGGCCTCGGTGTGGGTGTGGATGCGGTCGCCGTCACCGTGGAAGATGCTGATCACCTGCACGGGCTGGCCGCCCGCCGCCATCATGGCGTGCGGGGTGCGGGTGTCGAACTCGGCCGCTTCACCGCGACCGAGCACGAGGTCCTGGTCGCCGAGGATCAGCCGCAGGCGCCCGGAGAGCACGTAGAACCAGGCGAACCCGTCGTGCACGCGCGGCTCGGGCACGGGTCCCCCGGCGGGGTAGGTGATCTTGAACGCGTTCGTCGCCGACCCCTCGGGAGCGAGCGGCGCGATGACGTGTCCGTCGCGGTGGATGACCGGCCGCCGCACCCGCGGGTCGCGATCCTCGGGCTGCAACAGATCGTCGATGCGGATGCCGAGCTCGCGCGTGAGCGGGAGCAGCAGTTCGAGGCTCGCCTGCCGCTTGCCGGACTCGAGGCGCGAGAGCGTGCTGGACGAGACCTGCGCGCGCGAGGCGAGGTCGTCGAGCGTCCATCCCCGTGCCCGCCGCGCCGAGCGCAGGCGCGGACCGACCTGTTCGAGGTCGTGCATGGTGCGTGGCCCTCCTCATCGACGCTTTTGCCGATTGTGCAAGATCGTTTGCCGTATGCGCCATCATGCCCCGGAATGGAGTCATGGACAAGACAGACGATGTGATCGTGATCGGCGGCGGGGCGGCGGGCCTGTCGGCTGCGCTGATGCTGGGGCGGGCGCGGCGACGGGTCTCGGTGATCGATGCCGGGAGCCCCCGCAATCGCTTCGCGGCGCACATGCACGGCGTGCTCGGCGACGACGGCACCCCGCCCGGCGAACTCCTCGCCCGCGGGCGCGCCGAGGTCGCGGCGTACGGGGTCGCCACGGTGACGGGCGAGGTCGCTCGCGTCGACGAGAGCGAGGAGGGGATGCTCGTGCGATTGCGCGACGGGCGTGATCTGGCCGCGCGGGCGGTCATCGTCGCCACGGGGCTCACCGACCGGCTGCCCGAGATCCCGGGGCTGGCCGACCGGTGGGGACGCAGCGTGCTGCACTGCCCGTACTGCCACGGCTGGGAGGTCCGCGACGCGGTCATCGGTGTGCTCGCGACGTCTCCCCTCAGCATCCACCAGGCCTTCCTCCTGCGCCAGTGGACGGACCGTGTCGTCGTGTTCACCGCGGGGCTGGGCGAACTCGACGCCGAGGCACGCCGCCGGCTGACCGCGCGCGGGTCACGACTGGTGGACTCGCCCGTCGTCGAGGTGCTCGGCGAGGGCGAGGCGATCAGCGCGGTGCGCACCGCATCCGGCGAGCTCGTGAGCGTCGACGCGATCTTCACCGCCGGCACCGCGGAGCCGCACGACGGCTTCCTCGCGCACCTCGATCTCGCCCGCACCGACGGCCCGATGGGCCGGACGCTGACCGTGGATGAGCGGGGTCGCACGAGCCACCCACGGATCTGGGCGGCCGGGAACGTCGTGAATCCCGCCGCGAACGTGCCGGTCGCGATGGGCGCGGGATCCTTCGCAGGGGCGGCCGTGAACGCCGCGCTCGTCCAGGAGGACGTCGATAGGGCAGTCGCCCACGACGCGGCGTCGGGCGCGACCCTCGCCGATTTCTGGGAGCGCCGCTACGCCGACAGCGCCCGCGTGTGGTCGGGGCGCGTCAACCGCGTGCTCGCCGACGTCGCGGCGACGCTGCGACCGGGCACCGCGATGGACCTCGGGTGCGGCGAGGGCGCCGACGTCATCTGGCTGGCGGAGCAGGGGTGGCGGGCGACGGGCATCGACATCTCGGCGACGGCGGTGGCGCGCGCCACGGCCGCCGCCGGCGAGCGCGGCATGAGCGCACGCACCCGCTTCGTGGCGGCCGATCTGGGCGAGTGGGATGAGGAGGCGGCCTTCGACCTGGTGACGGCGAGCTTCCTGCACTCCCCCGTCATGCTGCCCCGCGTCGACATCCTGCGGGCCGCGGCGGCGCGCGTCGCGCCGGGCGGGCACCTGCTGATCACCTCGCACGTCTCGCCGCCGTCGTGGTCGACGTTCGAGCCCGGGCACGCACCCTTGTTCCGCACCGCCGAAGAGGAGGTGGCCGCGCTGGACCTCGACGACGCGGCGTGGGACAGGGTCGTCGTGGAGCACCGGCACCGCGACACGACCGCTCCGGACGGCTCGCCCGCATCCATCGACGACGGCGTCATCCTCCTGCGCCGCCGCTGATCCTCCCGCGCCGCGCCTCCGTCGCGTACACCCCGCGGCGGCTGTTGTGCTGTCTCGTCGGCTGTGCTGCTTCGCGTGCTGTGGTGCTTCGTCGGCTGTCGTGCCTCGTCGGCTGTGCTGCTTCGTCGACTGTGCTGATTCGTCGCAAAAGCGGGGTGCGCGCCACATCCACTCTGCATTTGCGACGAGCGAGCAGGTGGGGCGGCACGGCCCCCCACTACCCCTCCGCGATGCCCGCGGGTTTCGTGCCCCGTGCGCAATGAGGCATCGAGAGTCGCGGGCACGGAGCCCCCTGTGCTCACTCGTCGCGAAAGCGAGGTGTGCGGCACATTCACCCCGCTTTCGCGACGAGTGAACAGGTGGGGGGCGACGGCGTCATGCGTCGTCCCGGCTCACTCGTCGCGAAGGCGGGGTGCGCGGCGCGTGCACCCCGCTTTTGCGACGAGCGAGTAAGGGAGGGCAGCGTCACATTCTTGCCAGAGCAGAAGCCGGCGGGGCACAGTGAGGGGCGGAGCCCTGGGTGAGGACGCTTCGCGCGTCACGGCCCACGCATCCTCCGCGCCCGGGGCACGGCCCGAGGGCAGCCCCATCCATCCCGTCCTGAGGAGATCGACATGCGCGGCGTCGCCGTCATCGGAAACCCCAAGCTCAACTCCCGCACCCGGGATGCCGCCGAGCGCACCCTCGCGGCGCTCGGCGTCGACGAGGTCACCGTGCTGGAGGTGTCGGAGCTCGGACCGGCGCTGCTCGGCTGGGGTGATCCGGCCGTGAAGGATGCGGTCGCGCAGGTGTCGAGCGCCGATGTCGCGGTGTTCGCGAGCCCCACCTTCAAGGCGTCGTACACCGGGCTGCTGAAGCTCTTCCTCGATCAGTTCGCCGGACAGGCCGGTCTCGCGAACGTCGTCGCGGTCCCCCTCATGCTCACCGCCGCGCCGCATCACGCCCTGGCCGTCGAGTATCAGCTGCGCCCGGTGCTGTCGGAGCTCGGCGCCACACTGCCGACCACGGCACTCAGCCTGATCGACTCGACGTACACCGAGGACGGCGTCATCGAGGCGTGGGCCGAACGTTGGGCACCCGTCGTTCGCGCCCTCACCGCCTGAGCGCGCCCCTCCCGCTCTCACCGCAGGGCGGTGCGACTGGTGGCGGTCGCTTCGAGCGGCACCCCCTCCGGAACGAACGCCGACACGAGCGGCGGATGCCACACCGTCGCGAGAGTCACGCGCGCGGACACCCCATCCGGCGAGTCGGCCGCGACGAGCGACACGTCGCCGACGAAACTCGCGATCGCCTCCGCCTGCTCGCGCACCCCGGATGCGGTGACCTCCGCTCGCGGTTCGCCGTCGACAACCGCGAGCGTGAACCCGTCGGCTCCGGCGAGCGCCGCCGCATCCGCGAGACCGTCGAGACGCTTCTGCTGGATGTAGAGGTCGGTCGCACAGACGCAGACGAAGATCACGGCGATGGCGAGCACCGCATAACTGATCGCGAGGGGCAGGATGCTGCCTTCCTCGTCATCGTGCATCCGCCCGAGCCTGAGCCTATTCATGGCGTCCCCCAGACGCGCGAGACCTTCTGCACCGCCGTCGCCTCGACCGGGACGGCCGCCGTGTCTTCGAGCCCGAGCACGGGCGGGACGAGCGGCAACGGGGCGCGGAAGGAGACGGTCAGGATGAGTGTCGCCCCGGCTGACGGGCACTCGACGCCCGCGGGTGCGCAGTCCCAGCGCACGGCCACATCGTCGCGAGACAGCCCGTACTCGTCGGCGACGGCACCGATGATCCGCTCGGCACGCTGCGACGCGTCGGTCGCATCCGTCGCGGTCGAGATCGCCCGCGCGGCGTGACGCGCCGCGGCCTCGACGCCGAGCGTGTGCCCCTGGATGGAGCCGAGCGCGATCACGAGGTACGCGAGCGGAACGAGCAGGATCAGACCCACCACGATGAACTCGAGCGAGGCGTTGCCCGTGTCGTCGGCAAGCGCCGTACGCCACCCGCGCAGGCGCAGGCCTTGACGCTGGCGCTCAGTCGAAGCTCTCGGCGGGCGCATACGCCTGCACCTCCATGCCACGCGGCACACCGAGCAGGCCGACGAGCGGCAGCGTCGCCTGCATCGTGACCCGGATCACGGGCTGACCTCCGGACTGTTCTTCGACGACCTGCACCTCAGTGACGTAGCCATCGCCGACCGCGCGCTCCACCACCTGCTGCGCGCGCTCGGCCCCCTGCGCCAACGTCGTGTCGGCGAGCGCGGCGTGATACGCGCCCTCCACAGCGGCGTCGTGCACGACATTGCGCACGTAGACGGTGAATCCCAGCTGCAGCACCGCGAGCGTGAGGAATGTCAGCAGCGTGCCGACCAGCACGAACTCGACCGGCGCCGAGCCGCGCTCGTCGTCACCGAGGTCGTCGAGTCCTGCTTGCGGATGCCGCAACGCCCGCCACCGCACTCAGAAGCCGGAGACGCTCGAGATGGCCTGCTCGAACAACCCCGCCAGCGCGGGACCGGCGAGCGCCCAGATCACCACGACCAACCCGGCGGTCATCAACGTGATCAGGACCCAGCCGGGCACATCGCCGCGCTCGTCGTCGAGCATCTCTCCCCAGGCGGTGCGGTGCACCCGGCGGACGGGCGGTGAGACGGATCGGTTGGTCATGGGTTCTCTCCTTCGTGGATGCGGCGCGACCGCCGCGTGATCAGGGCATGCCGAGCCGGAGCAGGACGATGCCGGGGAACACCGCGATGAGCACGCTCAGCGGCAGGATGAGGAACACGAGCGGCAGGAGCATGTAGATCTCCTTGCGCCCGGCTTTCTCGATGAGCAGACGTTTGGCGTCTTCGCGGGCGTCGGACGCCTGCGCCTGGAGGACGTGGGCGAGCGGCGCACCCCGCTCGATGGCAGCGACGATCTGATCGATGCTGCGCGTGACCCCGGGTGTCTCGAGCGCTCGCCCGACATCCATGAGGGCGTCGGTGAGCGTCGCTCCCGTGCCGACCGCGACGACCGCACGCCGCAGCTCGGTGACGATCTCGCCCGATCCGACCGCGGCGACACGGCGGATCGCATCGAGCGCTCCCTCTCCGGCCGCGAGGCACAGCGCGAGGAACTCGAGGATCGTCGGCAGCTCCTCGGCGGCGCGGGCGGCGCGCGCGCGGACCGCCGCTCCCAGCCACATGTCGTAGCCGACGATCCCGGCGGCCGCCGCCAGCACCGGGACGACGGCGAGCGCGGGCGACGCCGCACCGGTGAGGACCAGCGACACCACGACCGCGGCGCCGACCACGAGACCGGTGATGCCCCATCCGAGTTGGCGGGCACGGAACGTCGCCGGATCGATCTCCCATCCCGCGCGGCGCAGGCGGTCGGTGAGGCCGTCCGGTGTGGCCCACCGTGCCGCGAGGCGCGTGAGCGCGGAGCGGCCGGGCTCCCGCGTCGGCGCCTGCAGCGGCGTGAGACCCAGCGGGTCGGCCACATCCCGCACGTACGGCGCGATGCGACGGGCCAGCGTGGGGGCGCTCCATCGGGGCGTCGCCCACAGGATCAGCATCAGTCCGGCGCCGAGCGCTCCTCCCAGCACGACAGCAGTGGCCAGGTGCGTCAGCGCGACGGCGTTCATGCGAACCACCGCCGCGGCTCGGGCAGGCGCCCGATGCGCAGCATCAGCCGGAAGGCCGACACCGAGACGAGCGCCCCCACGACGATGAGGACGATGCCCTCCGGACTGCTGTAGGCGGCCGAGCCCTCGGGACGCAGCGCCAGGAGCACGAGGATCACCCACGGGGCGAGGAGCCCCAGCACGGCTGCTCCGCGCACCCACGACTGCCGCGCGTCGATCTCGGCACGGACGGTCGCATCGGCCCGGACCGCCGCCGACAACGAGCGCAGGACGGGGACGAGCTCGGTGCCGCCGACCTGACGCGCCATGCGGAGCGTCTCGAGGATGCGGTCGGCCACGGGGTCGGCGAGCGACGCCTTCAGCCGGTCGAGGCTCGCGTCGAAGTGGCCAGAGGCGGCGAGATCCCGCGCGTAGGTGGCGAAGGCCGGGCGCAACGACACCGGGGCCGACGTGCGGAGGGTGGCGACGGCATCCGGCAGGGAGAGCCCCGCGCGAACCGATGCGATGAGGAGATCGCAGACGTCCGGCCACATCGCCCGCCGCGCGTGCTGGAGCCGCCGCGCGCGGCCCCGCAGCCACAGGACGGGCGCGGCCGCGCCGGCACCCGCGGCCAGGACCGCGAAGACCGGCACCTGGGTGAGCAGCCATGCCACCGCGAAGGCGACCACCGCCGCTCCGGCGCCGATCGCGACGACCGCCGTCGGTGCGATGTGCGCGAACCCCGCCGAGGCCAGCAGGCGCGACATCCGACTGTCTCCGGGGTCGCGGGACGCACGCGTCGGTCGCGCCGGCCATAGGTGCGGTGCAAGCATCAGCAGCAGGCCCGCCCCGAGCGCGGCCCCCAGCAGCACGATCATCGCGGGCCCTCGTAGAGCACGCGCGTCTCGACGTCTCCGTCGACGACCCGCCCCGTCGTCTCGATCACCTCGACGACGTGCCGGGTGCCGTCGGGCCGCTGCGCGCAGTGCACGACCAGGTGGACGCTCGCGGCGATGGCCGGCACGACGAAGCCTCGATCCATGTTCCGGCCGGCGAGCAGCGGCAGTGCGGCGAGTTTGACGAGAGCATCACGGGCCGAGTTCGCGTGGATCGTGGCGGCCCCCGGCACACCCGTGTTCAACGCCAGCAGCAGGTCGAGCGCCTCGGCGTCGCGCACCTCGCCGATGATGAGGCGTTCGGGCCGCATCCGCAGGGCTTCCTTCACCAGACGCCGGAGCGTGACCTCCCCCGTCCCCTCCAGGCTCGGCTGCCGACCCTGCAGGGCGACGATGTCGTGGGCGTCGACCGCGAGCTCGAACGTCTCCTCCACCGTGATGATGCGCTGCTGCGGCAGGCACTCGCCGATGAGCGCCGCGAGCATCGTCGTCTTGCCGGCGTGCGTCGGACCGGAAACGAGGATGCTGCGGCCCGCACGCATCGCCTCACCCAGTCCCTGCGCGACGACGGGCGGCAGCATCCCCGAATCGACCAGCTGCCCGAGCCGGCGATAGGTGGGCAGGAACTTGCGGATGTTGACCGCCCAGTGCCGGCGGGTGATGCCCCCGATCACCACGTGGAGGCGGCTGCCATCGGGCAGAGAGGCGTCGACGAACGGTTGACTGAGGTCGACGCGGCGACCGGTGGCGTGCAGCATCCGTTCGACGAGATCGCGCACCGCCGACTCGGTGAGCTGGAGCGGCAGACGTCGCGCGCGGCCGCCCGTCGCCGCGAACACCCGGTCCGGGGCGTTGATCCAGACCTCCTCGATCGACGGATCATCGAGATACGGCTGCAACGGCCCGTAGCCCGCGACCGCCGCCAGCACCTCGCGTACGCACGCGTCCTCGTCGTCGATCGTCGCGCCGCCCCGCGCCAGCGCCGCATCGTTGTGCCGGCGGACCTCGGCGCGCGCCGCCCGCTCACCGGCGGCCGCGTCGCGCGTCGGATCGACGCCCTCCGCTCGGAGGCGCTCGCGCACCCGCTCCGCGATCAGCGCGGGCGCAGCGGTCGCCGCGGCGGTGAGCGCGGGGGCGAGCGACATGCGCAGCATCCTCACCCCCGGATCGGTGCGAGCGCAGGAGTTATCCACAGCGGCGCGGTGGGGAGGAGCCGCTGATCACGCCTGTTCACCGGGCGACGGGATGAAGGTAAGGGCACCCTTACTTATTCGATAGTGTGGCCTCATGACACGACGACTTCTGCGTTCGGGCTCGATCGGCATCGTGGCGCTGCTCACGCTCGTCACCCTCTCGGCGTGCGCACCGGCGGCCGCCGATCGCCCCGCGCCGACGACCAACGGCGGGCTGGGTCGCGTCGTCGCGCTCGGCGAGGAGGCGCTCCTGGCAGACATCCTGGCGTTGGACGTCGACGTGGTGGCGAGCAGCGCCTCGGTCGACGATGCGGGCTTCCAGGGGATCGACGAGGAACTCGTCGCAGACGTCGAGGTCCTGCCGATGATCCAGCTCGATCTCGAGGAGGTCATCGCCCTCCGGCCCGACACGATCATCACCTACGCGTTCTGGGCCGACAACATCGGCCGCGAGCGGCTCGAAGGCATCGCCCGCGTCATCGTCGTGCCGGACGGTCTGACGACCCCCGAACGCGTCACGCAACTCGGCACGCTCCTCGGCGCGGAGGACGAGGCCGACGGCCTTCTCGCGGGCCTCGAGACAGCCACCGCTGCCGCCGCCGATGCGGTACCGGACGACTGCCGCGTCTCGTTGGCGACGATCTACACCGGACCGAGCATCGTGGCCTTTGTGGACGGGCCGTGGGACATCCCGAGTGCGATCCTCTCCGTCGGATGCGAACTCGTTCCCGGCTCCGACCTCGAGCACGATCAGAACGGACGCGCACGACTCTCCCTGGAGCAGCTGAACCGATTCCAGGCGCCCCTGATGGTGCTGCTGCAGAGCAGCTCGGCCGAAGGCGAAGACCTCGCGCTCACCCAGGTTCGGAACGACCCGCTGATGGCGACCCTCCCGGCGGTCCGGGCCGGGAACGTGCACACATTCGACCGCCTGGGCTACCCCGGAGCCGAAGGACAGGTCCGCTTCCTCGGCGAGTTCAGTGCGCTGTTCCGCTGACTCTCCCTACGCCGCGCCGCCGTCGCCCGCGAACAGCGTTCGGGCCTCGTCGCCGGCCCGTCGCACCCACTCGCCCTTGACCGTGCGCCATGCGTCGTCGTCGGCACCCCGCCGCCAGTAGGGCGAGAACGACAGCCGCTCCGGATCACCCCAGCGACCACGCGCGAGCACGCGGACGACGGCGAGCGACTCCTCCGCCTCGCCGTGGACGAAGGCGCTCACCGCGCCGACCGGCCGCTCGAGTGCGGCGACGGCATCCGCGAGCGCAGTCTCGGATGCATCCGCCGAGCGATACACCCAGACGACGCGGAGGTCGCCGGCAGAACGCAGCTCGATCTCCTCACCGGGGTGATCGACGAGCCCCACGACCCGCACCGGCTTGCCGGTCGGGACGGCCTCGGCCGCGGCGGCGATCGCCGGAAGCGCGGACTCGTCGCCGACGAGGAGATACCAGTCGGCATCCGGATGCGGCGAGTATCCGCCCGCAGGCCCCCGCAGCTGCAGCCGGTCGCCGGGGCGAGCGCGGCCCGCCCATCGACCGCAGTGGCCGACGTCGCCGTGGCTGACGACATCCAGCGTGAGCTCGCCGGCATCCGCGTCCCACCGGCGGACGGTGAGCCGCCGCGGACGCGGGCGCTGCTCGGCCGGGAGTTCGCGCGCCTGCGCGTCCTGCCACGGAACGACGAGCGGAGAGGCGTCGGGCAGGAAGAAGCAGTTGACGTAGGCATCGGCATCGCTCGACGGCGCGAAGTCGGCCAGCCCTTCCCCACCCAGCACCACACGAATGAGGCTGTCGGAGATCCGATCGGTGCGTATCACTTCGCCGTACATGTCATCCTTCTTCTCGGGTCGGGGCGGAAAGAACCAGCGGTCGCCCCGTTCGCGGGTCGGTCGTGACGGTGGTGTCGACGCCGAAGACATCGCTGACGGTCTGAGGCGTCAGCACCTCGTCGGGCGCCCCACGCGCCGCGACGCGGCCGTCCTTCACCGCGACGATGTGGTCGGCGTACCGGGCGCCCAGGTGCAGATCGTGGAGCACCATCACGACGGTACGCCCGTGTTCGCGGTTGAGGCGATGGATGAGGTCGAGGAGCTCGATCTGATGCCCCGGATCGAGGAACGTCGTCGGCTCATCGAGGAACAGCACCGGGGTGTCCTGCGCCAGCGCCCGGGCGATCAGCACGCGCTGCAGCTGACCGCCCGACAGCGCACCGGCGTCCCGGTCCCTCAGATCGGAGATCCCCATCGCATCCAGGGCGCCATCGACCATCTCCTCGTCCTCCGCGCTCCACTGACGCCAGGAGCGCTGCCGAGGATTGCGCCCGGTGAGGACGACGTCCGCCACGGAGAAGCCGGCCGGAGGCCTCATCCCCTGCTGCACGACGCCGAGCCGACGGGCGAGCGAGCGCCGCGTCCCCTGCCGCGTGTCGACACCGTCGATGCGCACCGATCCGGCGAGCGCGGGAAGAAGACGCGCCGCCGTGAGCAGCAGGGTCGATTTTCCGCTCGCATTCGGTCCGACGATGCAGCTGATCGCGTGCAGCGGAAGGTCGAGATCGAGGTCACGGCTCACGACCGCGTCGGAGCGGTGCCCCGTGGTGAGACCGCGCACCTCGATGACTCCGCGCGGCGGCACCGGCGCGAAATCCACGACCTCGCTGACCGGGACGGCGATCGAGGCCCCGCTGAGCGGATGAGGGACGATGTCGAAACCGATGTCGTAGACCGATCCGAGCAGGTCCGCGTCCATGAGCTCCTCGGGCGTGCATTCGCGCACCACGCGTCCGTCGCGCATGACGACGACGCGATCGCTGACCCGCGCGGCCTCGTTGACGTCGTGCAGCACGAGCACCACGGTCACGCCGTCGTCCGCGATCTGTCGCACCACGCCGAGGACCTCCTCGCGGTGGGCCGGGTCGAGGTACGTGGTCGGCTCGTCGAGCAGGAGGATGTCGGTCTGCTGCGCGAGCGCCAGCGCGAGCCACACGCGGTGGCGTTGTCCCCCGGACAGCGTCTCGAGATCCCGGGCGCGCAGATGCTGGATGCCGGTGAGCGCGAGCGCGCGGTCGACCGCACCACGGTCGCGGTCGGTCGCCGACTGCAGAAACCCCTGGTGGGGGTATCGTCCCCTCGCGACGAGGCTCTCCACCGTGACACCGGTGGGCTCCGCCGGTTGCTGACGCATGAGTGCGACGCGGCGAGCGGCGGCCTTCGTCGGCAGGACCGACAGCGACGCGCCGTCCAGGATGATCGCCCCGGTGTGGGGGCGGAGCAGGTTCCCGAACGCGCGGAGCAGCGTCGACTTGCCGCATCCGTTCGGTCCCACGATCGTCGTCACCTGACCGTCCTCGATCGCGAGGGACAGGTCGGCGACGACGTCTGCGGCGTCGCGCGCGTAGCCGAGGCTCACGCCGTCCGCGCGGAGCGCGGCCGTCACAGTCGCACCTCCGACCGCCAGAACAGGAACAGGAAGTACGGCGCTCCGATGGCGCCCATGACCACGCTGACGGGCAGACCGACCGGCAGCAGGTGGAAAGCGACGATGTCACCCGCGAGCAGCACGCCGGCGCCCAGCAGCGCCGTGAAGACCATGACGGATGCCGAGATCGGGCCGGCGATCATCCGCGCCGCGTGGGGGACGAGGAGGGCGATGAACCCGATCAGCCCCGCGACCGATATCGCGAGCGCGGACAGCCAGCTCGCCACCACGATGAGCAGCAGCCGGATCACTTCGACCGACCAGCCGACGCTGCGCGCGGCATCGTCGCCCAGCTGCATGGTGCGAAGCGGCCACGAGAGCACGAGAGCGAGCGGGACGAGGACGCCCAGCCCGGTCAGCAGGAGGATGTTGTCGGACCAGTCCGCCACACCGACCGTGCCCAGCAGCAGATTGTCGACCCAGATCACGTTCTCGATCGGGAACCGGCGCACGAGGAACGTCTCGGCCGCCGTCAGCAGCGATGCCACACCGATGCCCACGAGGATCATCCGGTCGGGAGCCATCCCGCCGCGCCAGCTCAAGCCGTAGATCACCGCCGCCGTGCCCAGCGCCCCGAGGAAGAGCGCGACCGGGAGCGCGCTCGTGTCTCCGACGAGCAGCAGCCAGACGAAGCCGGCCGCGGCCGCCCCCGCGTTGATGCCGATGATGTCGGGCGACGCGAGCTCGTTGCGCACCAGCCCCTGGAAGATCATGCCCGACAGCGCGAGTGCGGCCCCCACCAGGAGCGCGGCGACGATCCGCGGGAGGCGCAGCTGCTGGACGATGAAGACGTCGCCCGGATGCCCGATCCCGACGACCGCGCGCGCCACCACATCCCACGGGAGCTGGATCTCGCCGAGCGACATCGACCACGTCGCGATGGCCGCGATGACGGCGAGCGCCACGGCGGACAGCGCGAGCACGCGTCCGTTGAGACGCAACGACCAGCGCCGGGTCCGGACGGCGATGAGCCCGGGACGGAGCCTCGACGACGCCGTCACGACGACAGGCTCCGACGCCGGGCGAGCCAGATGAAGAACGGAGCTCCGATCATGCCCATCACGATGCTGGCCTCCAGCTCCGCGGGGTTCAGCAGCACCCGCCCGAGGACGTCGGCGGCGAGCAGGAGCGCCGCGCCGAAGATCGCGGAGAAGACGAGCAACCACCGGTAGTCCTCCCCCGTGAAGTACCGCACCATGTGCGGGACCGCGAGGCCGACGAAGCCGATCGGACCGACCGCGGCGACGCACGCCCCCGCGATCACCGCGGTGAGCAGCAGCAGCGTGAACCGCACCCGGCTCGTCTTCATGCCCACCGACCGTGCGGCGTCCTCGCCGAGCGCGAGCACATTGAGCTGGTGCGCCATGAGGATGCAGACGACGACGCCCCCGAGGATGAAGGGCACCGTGATCCCGTAGTCGTCCAAGGACCGGCCGGCGAGCGTCCCGATCAGGAGGTGACGCATCGTCTCGCGCGCCGACGAGTCCGTGTAGACGATGAACGAGCTCCACGTGCTCATCAGGGTCGCGGTGATCACCCCCGCCAGCACCATGCGCACAGGGCTGCCGCCTCTCCGCCCGCCCGACCCGATCACGTAGACGAGCACCGTGGCGCAGAGGGCACCGAGGAACGCGAACGAGATGAGCTGCACCGGGCCGTACAGGACGCCGATGCTCACCGCGATCGTCAACCCCAGCGCTCCGCCCCCGCTCACGCCGAAGAGGAACGGGTCTGCCATCGGATTGCGCGTGACACCCTGCATGACGGCGCCTGCCACGGCGAGGCCGCAGCCCACGACCAGGGCGAACACCGTGCGCGGCACCCTCATCGTTCGCACCACCATCTGCTCGTACACGTCGGGGTCGTAGTCGACGATCGCCTCCCAGGCGTCCGTGACCGACACCGGGATGGAGCCGAACTGCAGGCTCGCGAGCACTCCCAGCGCGACGGCGCCGATCCCCACGGACAGCCCGAGCGCCCTCCTCCCGGCACGACGCTCCGCGGTGATCATTCGCCTCTTTCCGAATAAGGTTATCCTTACCTCACTACGGTACCGTTTCTCGCGTAGAGCCCCGTCACCCATCGCACAGGAGCACCATGTCTTTCCGCCGCACCGCAGCCACCCTCACCGTCGTCCTCGGCGCTTTCGCCCTCACCGCATGCAGCGGTGGCGGCAGCGGAGTCGACACCGGCGAGCTGGCCACCGCCATCTCGTCGGGCACCGGAGCGGGCGAGGCCGCGGCGACGTGCATCGCCACCTACCTGGTCGACGACTCCGGCATCTCCGAGGATGCGCTCAAGGCGGTGATCGACGACCCCGCCGTGATCAGCAGCGACGGCACCGACGTGTTCTCCGAGTCCGACCTCGAGATCCTCGCGAGCGAGGAGTACGCGGCGAGCGTCGAGGACTGCCTCAGCGCCTGATCCCGTCCGTCGCCCGCGCCGCGCCTTCCGGACGGCGGTGGGAGCGGCGAGGATCTGCGGACACCGGAGCCCGCTGACGCATCGTCAGCGGGTGAGGCGCCGCCACGCGAGCTCGGCGAGCAGGACCGCCTGGTCGTCGAGGCGCCCGTCGTCGAACACCGCACCCTCGGAGTGCATGCCGGGGGCCTCCCCCGCCGGGATCGTCACCGGACGCACGCCGAGGAAGACCAGCGTGCCGGGAACCTCCTCGAGGACGTAGGCGAAGTCCTCCGACGCCATCGACGGCTGCGTCAGCCGCACCACCTTCTCGGCGCCGAACAGCTCGTCGAGGTGGGCCAGAACGATTCCCGTCTCGACCGGATCGTTCACGGTCACGGGGTACGAGTCGACCCACTCGGCGTCGACGGAGCAGCCGTGCGCTTCGCCGATCGCGCCCAGAAGACGCGGCAGCTCGTCGCGCACGAGCCGCAGGGTCTGCGGCGACAGGGTGCGCACGTTCGCCTCGAGATCGACCGTCGTCGACAGCACGTTGCCCGCCGCCGAATCGGACGAGATGCGCGTCACCGACACGACGGCCGGATCGGTCGCGGGAACACGCCGCGCGACGAACGACTGGATCGCCATCACCATCTCCGCGGCCACGGGCATGGGGTCGATCGCGTGCTCCGGCCACGCCGCGTGTCCGCCGGTGCCCCGCACGCGCACGCGGAGTCCGCTCGCGCTCGCCATGATCGGCCCCTGCCGCGTCACGGCGGTGCCGCCTTCGGTCGTGCAGTCGACGTGCACGGCGTACGCCGCGACGGGGCGCTCCCCCGCCGCGTCGAGTACACCCTCCTCGAGCATGATGCGCCCGCCGGCGTAACCTTCCTCGCCGGGCTGGAACATGAAGATCACGGTTCCCGGCAGGTCGTCGCGGCGCGCGGCCAGCAGGCGCGCCGCCCCGACGAGCCCCGCCATGTGGAGATCATGCCCGCACGCGTGCATGGCCCCGTCGACCCCCGCGAACGGGAGCCCGGTCGCCTCGACCACCGGAAGCGCATCCATGTCGGCCCGCAGCAGCACCACGGGGCCCGGCAGCCCGCCCCGCAGCACCGCGGTGACCGAGCTCACCCGCGCGCCGGTGGTGATCTCGAGGTCGAGGTCGGCGAGAGCGTCCAGGACGCGGCGCTGCGTCCGGGGCAGGACGAGCCCGACCTCGGCATCAGCGTGCAGCGCCCGGCGCAGCGCGACGAGGGCGGGCAGGAGGTCGCGAGGCGCGGCGATCACCGCGCGCTCACTCACTGAACTCCATACGGCGACCGAGCACGGGCACGGCCTCGAGCAGCTCGCGGGTGTAGGCCGCAGCCGGGTTCGCCAGGACGGTCTCGGTGGGGCCGGCCTCGACGATCCGCCCACCGCGCATCACGCAGATCTCATCGCTGACGTAGCGCACGACCGCGAGGTTGTGGGAGATGAACAGGATCGACAGGTCGAGCCGCTGCTGCAGATCGCGCAGCAGGTTGAGGATCGAACCCTGCACCGACACGTCGAGCGCCGAGGTCACCTCGTCGGCGATCAGGATGCCCGGGTCGCTCGCGAGTGCACGCGCGATCGTGATGCGCTGACGCTGCCCACCGGAGAACGCGCGCGGCAGCTCGTCGGCCCGGGACGGGTCGAGCTCGACCTGTCGCAGCAACTCGGCCACCCGGTCTCGGCGTTCGGCGCGCGTGTAGGTGCGCGTGCTCGCGATGAGGCCCTCGGCGATGGAGTCGCCGGCCGACATCCGCGGGTCGAGGGCCGAGAACGGGTCCTGGAAGACGAGCTGCAACCGCCGGCGCGCCGTCCGCGCCGCCTTGCTGCGACCGACCACGCTCGTGCCGTGCACGCGGATGTCGCCGGAGTGCACGGGCGCGAGGCCCACGGCCGCGTTCGCCACGGTCGACTTGCCCGACCCGGATTCGCCGACCAGACCCAGCGTGCGACCCGCCGGCACCTCGATGGAGACACCCGAGACGACCTCACGGTTGCCGTACCTCACCACCAGGTCCTCGATCTCGAGAGCGCTCATCGTCCGACCTCCACTCGCGGCCGCTCGTTCTCGGCGTCGGGCTGCCTCGGGGGCGGCGCGGAGACGGGGCCCCCGCTCTCGCCGATGACCGGCAGCGGCTGCGTGCGGTCGGTCCTCATGTCGGGAAGGCAGGCGATGAGCCCCTTCGTGTACGGATGCTGCGCGTGCTCACGGAGCTGCGCTGCGGGCAGCTCCTCGACGATCGCACCGTCCTTCATGACGATGATGCGGTCGCAGAACCCCGACACCAGCGCGATGTCGTGCGAGATGAACACGATGCCGGCGCCGGTGGCGCGCTGCGCCGCGCGCAGGACCGCGAGCACCTGGCGCTGCACCGTCACATCGAGAGCGGTCGTCGGCTCATCGGCGATGATCAGGCGCGGCGTGCCCGTCAGCGCCATGCCGATCATGGCGCGCTGGCGCATCCCGCCCGAGAACTGGTGCGGGTAGTCGTGCAGGCGGCCCGCGGCGTCGGGGATGCCGACGGCGTCGAGGCCGTCGACGGCCCGCTGGCGCGCGGCGGCTCGACTCATCCCGAGGTGCTCGCGCGGCACCTCGGTGAGCTGACGGCCGATGGTGAGGGCGGGGTTCAGCGACGTGAGCGGGTCCTGGAAGATCACGCCGATCTCGACGCCGAGACGGCGGCGCTCGACGGGGCCGAGCTTCGCGTCCAGATCGATGCCGTCGAAGCGCCGGACGGCGGACTCGATGACGGCGGGGCGTTCCAGGAGCCCGGCGAGGGCCATGGCGGTGAGCGACTTGCCGGATCCGGACTCGCCGACGATGCCGACGATCTCGCCCGGCGCGATGCGGAGGCTGACGCCGTGGACGCGCTCGACCATCCCGCCCTCGCCGTCCGGGAACGACACGCGCAGATCGCGCACCTCTGCGAGGCTCTCGTCGGCGCCGCCGACCGTCGTCGTGCGCGTCGCTGCCGCCCCGGCACGCCGACGGCCGAGGGCGGCCGCCCGCGTCGCCTTCGCGAGCGCCCGGACACCCTGACCGGGCTGCTCGCCGATGGTCTCGGCGATCATGGTGAAGACGAGCGCCGCGAAGACCACCGCGAGCCCGGGACCGATCGCCGCCATCGGGTTGGTGTACAGGTGCACGAGCCCTTCGTCGAGCAGGCGCCCCCAGTCGTACTCGGGCGGCTGCACACCGAGGCCGAGGAACGACAGCCCGGCGAACGACAGCAGCGTCGTGCTCGCCGCCGCCGCGGACTGCACCAGCAGCGGGTTGGCGATGTTCGGGAGGACGTGCCTGAGCATGATCCCGATCGGTCCGACGCCGATCACGCGCGCGGCGCGCACGTAGTCCTGGTCCGTGACCGACGACGCCATGTTGTACACCAGGCGCGTGATGCTGGGGATGCCGGCCAGGCCGATCGCAAGCATCGCGCCGATCGCCGAGACGTTCCAGATGACCGAGAAGAACAGCACGAGCAGCAGCCACGGGAACGCCAGCAGGATGTCCATCACCCAGATCAGCGCGCGACGCGGATGCCGCGGCAGGACGGCCGCCGTGAGCCCGATGATGAGCCCTCCCCCGATGAGGATCGCGGTGGCACCCGCCGTCAGCAGCAGCGACAGGCGGGTGGCGACCATGACGCGCGCGAAGATGTCGCGCCCGATGTCGTCCGTGCCGAAGGGGTGCTCGGCGCCCGCGGGCGCCCAGCGGTCGGGGATGTTGCGCGCGGTGGCCGCCTCCATCCAGATGTCCGGACCGATGATCGCGATCGTGACCAGCGCGGCGACGCCGACGATCGCGACGACGCCCGTGACGCTCGCCCACCGCGATCGGCGACGGCGCTTCGGGGGTGCGGCGACGGTGCTCCCGCCGATTCTTCCGGGGATCGTGTTCGTCATGAGCGGGTTCTCACCCTTCCGCGATCGTCGTGCGTGGATCGATGGTGATGAGGATGAGGTCGACGATCAGGTTCACGGCGAGCACGAGTCCCGCGTAGACCATCACCATGCCCTGGATCATGGGGTAGTCCTTCGTTCCCACGGCGGAGATAAGCGTGTTGCCGGCACCCGGGATGGCGAAGACCGTCTCGATGATCACGGTGCCCGCCACGAGTCCCGACAGCAGCAGACCGCCGACGGTCAACGTCGAGGTGACGATGTTCGGCAACGCGTGACGCAGCAGGATCACCCGCTGCGGCAGGCGCTTGGCGCGCGCCGTCGCCATGTACGTGGAGTCGAGCACGGAGATCATCTCGACCTGCACGATGCGGGCGAGATACGCCATCGGTCCGAGCGCCAGCGCGAGCACCGGGAGGACGGCGTTCGCGGGATCTCCCCAGCCCGCCGGCGGGAAGAGCCCGAGGCCCATGCTGAAGGCGGCGATGAGGGCGACCGAGAGAACGAAGTCCGGGACGGCGATGAGGACGCCGAGGAGCCCCGCGATGCCGCTGTTGGCGGTTCGACCACGACCCGAGCGGGCCAGCAGCGCCGCCCCCATCCCGATCGGCAGAGCTCCGATCACGGCGAGCGCGAAGCCCAGCGCCGCGAGGGTCAGCGTGGTCGGGAACCGGGCCGCGATCGTGTCGGCGACCGACAGGCCCGACTGGATCGATGTGCCGAGGTCACCCCGCAGCAAGCCGGCGAGGTAGTTGACGAGCTGCTGGAGGACGGGAAGATCGAGTCCGAGCGCCTCCCGCGTGCGCTCGACGAGTGCTGCCGGTGCGGTCGGCCCGAGGGCGGCGCGCACCGGGTCGCCCGGCACGAGGTAGACGAGGAAGAACGCGGCGAGGACCACGACAGCCAGGCTGGTGACGAGGCGGCCGATCCGCCGGATCGCGAAGTCGCTGCGCGGCGAGAGCCGCGACCGCAGCGTCCTGCGATCCGAGGCGGGCCCGGCGGGCGTCTGCACCCGTTGGTCTGTCGTGGTCATCGCCGCTTCCTCACTCGGTCATGCGGATCGTGACGGGCTGGATGTAGTCGGTGATCTCGAACGTCGCACCGTTCATGAAGGTCGGCGCCTCGGTGCCGGCCATCAGGAACGTGTGGAAGCTCTCGACGACGACCTTCTCCGCCTGCTCCCAGGACTCGCACGCCTCTTCGGGCGTCGCCGCCGCACGAGCCGCGTCCGCGAACGCGACGTACTCGGGGTCGTTCACACCCATGAAGTTCAGTCCGCCGTCCTCGGGGAACGCGCCGCCGTAGAACAGGTCCTGGGTCACGGGGCTGCCGACGCCGATCTGGATCCAGCCGGTGTCGTAGTCGAAGGTCTCGTAGAGGTACTCCGACCACGCCGCGCCGTCCATCGCGATCAGGTTGGTCGTGATGCCGAGCTGATCCCAATCCTCGGCGACCAGCTCACCCGCCGACGCGTGTCCGCCGGACGCGGCGTCGTAGATGAAGTTGATCGACAGCGGCACGCCGTCCTTCGACCGGGTCCCGTCGGCGCCCTCCACCCAGCCGGCCTCGTCGAGAAGCTCCGCGGCGCGCTCGGGATCGGACGCGGGGCGCTCCCACACCGGCTCCTCGCTGAAGCATGTGAACGGGGCATCCGTGATCCACGAGGTCAGCTCGTACGGGCGGCCCCCGGTGACGACCTCGGTGGCCTCATCGTGGTTGAAGCCGAGGACGAGCGCCTCGCGGACGAGAGGATCGGACGTCGGCCGGTCGGGGCGCTCGTTGAAGAGCATCTGCCCGATGGGGTTGATGCGTCCGGCGTACTCGTAGCCGGCGGCCTCGATGCGATCGATGTCGGGGCCCTCGACCTGCGCGGCGTTCAGGCTGCCCGAGAGCAGCAGGTTCGCTCGCGTGGACTCGTCGGTCACGACGGACACCTCGAGACCGTCGGGGAGCCCCTCGGTCTCGGACGTGAGGCCGTCGGGGCCCCACGTGTAGTCGTCGCGGGTCACGAAGGTGTACTTGTCTGCGGCGACGTCGGTCAGCTCGTAGAGGCCCGTCCCGTTCGAGCCCGACTCGAGGCTCGACGGATCGTCGAGGCCCGCCGGGGCGACCATGAAGATGTCGCCGACGATGCTCGCCAGGAACGGATCGGACTCGTCGGCGGTGACCTCCAGCGTCAGGCCGTCACCGGTCGCGGTCAGGCCCTCCGGCAGCACGTCCGCCAGGACCGTCGCGTTGGCCGGATCGGCGTGATAGTTGATGTTCGCCGCCGCGGCGGCGCCGTCGAAGGGCGTGCCGTCGTGGAAGGTGACGCCGTCCTTCAGCTGGAACGAGACGGATCTGCCGTCCTCGCCGGTCTCCCACGACTCGGCGAGCCACGGGTACTCCTCGCCCTCGCCGTCGGTGTAGATCAGTCCCTCGTACGCGTATGTGAGGATCTGCAGCTCCTGCGGCTGGTTCGCGGTCATCGGCTCGATGCTGCCGACCTCGGGGTACACGGCGTGGGTGAAGATGCCGCCGGAGACGGGCTCGCCGTCTGCGTTCCCGCCGCCGGAGCATCCGGCGAGCGTGACGGCGAGAATGGCGCCGCCGGCGAGTGCCGCCGGCAGGATGGTGCGTCTGTGCATGATTACTCCTCGGGTTGCTGGTGCAAGGGGGTGGAGCTGTCAGGTCCTGGCGGGAGCGAACGCACCGAGGTGCGCGAGCGGGCCGGCGGCCTTCACCGAGACCTTGACGGTGGGACGAGTGGTGTACGAGACCGGGGTCTCGAGGATGTCGACGACGGCGACCTGCAGCGGGTCCGCGCCGGCCTGGAT
The DNA here is from genome assembly GCF_040685095.1 of Microbacterium sp. NPDC089189. Taxonomy (NCBI): domain Bacteria; kingdom Bacillati; phylum Actinomycetota; class Actinomycetes; order Micrococcales; family Microbacteriaceae; genus Microbacterium; species Microbacterium sp. NPDC089189. Next base: position 8,082 of record NZ_JBFBHG010000013.1, on the reverse strand, counting down.
GGCCTTCGCGATCGCCGCCGTGGACGCCGCCTCGATGGCGGCATCGCGGTCCTCGACGTCGCTCATCTGATCGGCGCGGCCTCCGGCGAGCGAGATGGCCGCGCCCACGGCGTTGGCGACGCCGCCGTGATTCGGGCGGATGACGGGACCTGCGCCGGGCAGGTCGTCGGGGACGAGGAAGGCTCCCCCGCCCACGACCACGAGCGGCAGGTCGAGGCGGCCGAGAGAGAGCCGCTCGACGGCCTCCTCGAGGCGCTCATGCGCCCGTGCCAGCGCGGAGCGGAGAGCCGATCGGGATGCGGTGGGCAGACTCGGAAGCGACCGGCCCGCCACGGCCGCGCCCGCCAGGGCTGCCGCATCCGTCAGCGTTGCAGTGGAGCCGCCGAACAGCAGCGCCTCCTTCTCGATGCGGTACCCGACCGAGTCCGGACCGATCCTGCCGGTGGCCCGGTCGACGATCGTGCCGCCGCCGACGCCCAGGCTCAGGATGTCGGGCATCCGGAAGTTGGTCCGCACCCCGCCGATCTCGCGCGGCAGCGTCGACTCGCGCGGGAACCCGTTCACGAGCACCCCCAGATCGGACGTCGTGCCTCCGACGTCGACGACGATCGCATCGTCGACGCCGGAGAGATAGGCCGCGCCGCGGATCGAGTTGGCCGGGCCCGACCCGATCGTCAGCACCGGGTACTGCGCGGCGTAGTCGAGCGACATGAGCGTGCCGTCGTTCTGCGCGAAGTAGGTGACCGCGTCGAGTCCCTCTTCGTCGACGACCGTCAGGAGCGCGCGGGTCACCGACCGCGCGACACCGTAGAGAGCGGCATTGAGCGCCGTCGCGTTCTCTCGCTCCAGCAGTCCGATGGGACCGATGTCCTGGCTCAGGAACACCTGCGCGTCTGGACCGAAGTGCGAACGGATGAGCGCGGCGACCTCGAGCTCCTGATCGGGGAACGAGGGGCTGAAGATGCCGGCGACGGCGACCGCGTCGAACCGGTCGAGGCCGTCGAGGAAGCGGAGGATGCCGTCCCGATCGAGCGGGGCGATCGCGGTGCCGTCGACCATGTGTCCGCCGCCGAGCATCGCGGTGCCGGCGAGGGCGGTGGCGGTGAGGTCCGCGGGCCATCCGCTCAGCGGCGGGTACTCCGTCGCCGCGGGGGCGCCCAGGCGCACCATCGCGACGCGGCCGAGCTCGCGGCGGCTGACGATGGCGTTGGTCGCGTGGGTCGTGCCGAGCATCACCCGGGAGACTCGGTCGCGCGCGTCGCCGATCTGCGCCAGCACGTCGGCGATGCTCGCGCGGATGCCGCCGGTGACGTCGGGCGTGGTCGGCTGCTTGGTCGAGGCGAGCACGGCGCCGGCCGCGTCGAGCACGACGGCGTCCGTGTTGGTTCCGCCAACGTCGACGCCGATCGACAGGGTGCGCGGGGCGTTCATCGCTGTCCTCCCTCGAAGGGCACGTAGGGAAGGTCGTAGCCGAAGGCGCGGGGTCCGGCGAGTTCGAGACCGCGCTCGGTGCGCCACAGTGGGTCGCACGCCCACGCGAGCACCGACACGCGCTGGCCGAAGCGCAGCATCTCGGTCGAGATCGCATGACCGGTCTCGGAGTCGACGATCGTGACCAGGTCGGGAACCGTGGCGAGCACCTCTCCGTCCTCGAGGACGATCAGGTTCTCGTTCTGCAGCTCGATGCGCTGCAGCCGTCCGCGATCGGCGCCGACGCCCGCGATCGTGACCGAGCCGCGAACGAAGCCGCCCTCGGTGCGACGGGCGACGTCGATGACCTTGCCCGCGATCAGGACGGCGGCGTCGAGCTCGTCGGCGACGGCGTGGACGGGGTCCGACGACGACAGCAGCGCGTGGCCGACGCGGATGGCGGCGCTCACGGTGCCCTCGATCACCGCGCCGCGGGCGGTACGGGCGGTCAACGGGTAGTGCGCGCCGAGGCAGAGCCCGCCGCTGGCCACCGTGACGGCGCGGGCGTGACGCTCGAGCCAGGAGAGGTCGACGGTCTTCATCGTGACGACGTTGCCGACCACATCCGCCATCACGGCGAAGTCGCACGGCACGCCCGCGACGTTCATCGCGATCATCGTCGCCTCGGGGAACGCCCGGCCCATCCCGTCGGCGTCGAGCAGCTGCAGTCCGAGCCGAGCCGCCCACCCCGCCGGGCTGACGCCGTTGCTGCCACCGATCTCCGCCGCCATGAGCGTGGTGATGCGGCGGCCCGCGGCGGCCTCGGCCCCCGCGAGCAGCGCGTCGATCTGGCTGGTCGACGACAGCATCTCGATGCCGACCGTGGGGGCGCCGATGCCCGACATCATGATGATCGCGTCATCGGCGCCGAGCTCGTCGACCGTCACGAGACGTACGGGACCCGCCGCCTCGAGCGCCTGCTCGGTCGCGAGCTGCGACGTGTAGACCGCGCCACCGCCCCCGGTGCCGAAGACGGCGCAGCCGGCGGCGAGCGGGGCGACGTCTGCGGCGGCGATGGAGGAGAGCCGTTCGCGCGACGGGGCATCGGTGGGGGCGTGGACCATGTTCCGACAGTAGGCACGGTTCCGCGACTCGACAATGTGTCGCAAACCTAGAGAATCAGGCACACTTGTGCCCATGGCACAGTTCTCCGTGCGAGACCTCCTCGCTGAGCGCGAGCGTTTGGGGCTCGACCTGGCGGCCGGGCCGGTGTCGGGGATCGACATCGCGTCCGTCGACATTGCGACTCTCGATGCCCTCGACTCCCTCGCCGCAGGCACCCTCGCGATCATCCCCGGCGACGAGGATCCCGCGCCTTACCGACTAGATGTCGCCCTCCGCCGGGCGAGCGCGCGGGGCCTCGCAGGTCTCGTGTTCACCACCGACCTGGCGTTGCCCGAGACCGCGGTCGTCCTGGCGGAACGCGGACGGGTGCCGGTGCTCGCCGCACCGCACGCGAAGCCGTCCGACCTCGCCGTCGCGATCGACCGCCTGCTGTCGGCCGGCGCCTCGGAAGCCATGACACGTGCCGCCTACGCGATCGAACAGGCGACCGCCGCGGCCGCGGGCGCCGACGGCTCGGTCGACGACATCCTCACCGCGGCGAGCCGCGCGCTCGGGGTCCGGCTCTCGCTCGAGGACGATCCGACCGCGCTCTGGAGCGACAACGATGCGGTGTGCATCGGCGAAGTGCCGATCGGGCGACTCGTCGCCGACCGGACGGATGCCGCAGCCGACGTCGCACGACCGGTCGTGGCCTCGCTCCTCTCGCGCGCGTCGCAGCGTCAGATGCGCGATCGATACGCGCCGACGCAGTCGCGCGCCGACCTCCTCGTCGAGCTCGTGCTCGCCGAGTCGTCCCGGGTCGAGGCCTTCGTCGGCCAGGCGGCGCGGCTGGGCTTCCCCCTGCAGCTGTCCCACGTCGTCGGCTGGTTGAAACCCACGGCCATCGGGGATCCCGACGCACGGCCGCCGCGGGGGGTCGAACCGGCTCTCGAACTGTTCGCCCTGCAGCTGGTGGAGGGGCGCGACGAGATGTGGCACGTCGCATTCATCCAGGAGGACATGCTGATCGTCAGCACCGAGACGCACGGCGCGGGCGATCACCAGCGCCGCCTGCGCGAGCTCGGCGCGCGTCTCCAACGGCAGGCCCAGCAGCTCGCGGGACCGGGCTGGGCGTACACCCTCGGCCTCGGCACACCGCAGCTCGGCGCGATCGGTCTGCGCCAGTCGGCCGCCGAGGCGCGGATCGCCGCCGACTCCGCCGTCGCCGCGGGCCGCCCGGGCGGGGTGGAGCTGACCGATGTGACCGGGCTCCGGCGCGTCCTGCTCGACTTCTACGCCTCGCCGATCAGCCGCAGCCTGCTCAACGATGTACTCACCCCCCTGGACGCGCTGGGCGGCGAACGGGCGACGACCTCGGTACGGACGCTCCTCGCGTATCTCGCGCACCGCAACTCGCTCGCCAGCGCCGGGCGCGAGCTGAACCTCCATCCGAACGCCGTGGGGTACCGTCTCAAACGCATCCGGGAGGTGCTGCAGCTGGATCTCGACGATCCCGACGTCCGCTTCGCCGTCGAACTGGCGTGCCGCGTGCGCCTGCTGGGCGCGAGTCGCTGACGCGCACCGTCGGATCGCGCTCCTGTGCCGACAGCACATCTCGGAGCGAAATGCTGTGCCCGCGGCACGTTGCTTCTGGCGACCGTTCGCCTATCGTCGAAGGATGCCCCCGACCGACTTCGCGCGCGTCGATCTCGACGGTATCCGCGCCAAACTGGGCGACCCGAGTCAGGCCGCCGTCGACAAGATCCTCGATCACCTCGACGACAACTGCCTGCGGTTCCTCGCCCACTCGCCGTTCCTCTGCCTGTCGACCTCCGACGCCGAGGGGAACTGCGACTGCTCTCCTCGCGGCGACTACCCGGGCTTCGTCCGCGCGCTCGACCCGCGGACGCTCGTGATCCCCGATCGGCTCGGCAATCGTCTGGTCGACTCGTTCCGCAACATGCTCGAGAACCCGCACGTCGGTCTGCTGTGCTTCGTCCCCGGCATGAGCGAGACCCTGCGCATCAACGGCAGCGCCTACATCACCGATGACCCCGCCCTGCTGACCATGCTGGAGCAGGACCACTCGGTGCCGGAGCTCGCGATCGTCGTGCGTACCGAGGAGGTCTACCTGCACTGCGGCCGGGCGCTGCTTCGCGGCGGCATCTGGGACGCGGAGATGCAGGACCTCGCCGCCGAGGTTCCCACCTCCGGCGCGATCTGGGCGAGCATGTCCGGGCTCGACACCGAGGTCGGCGAGGCGATCGACCGCGCCGTGGAATCGGGCAACCGGGTGCTGTACTGAATGCGCGACCGCAGTGACATGATGCCGCTCGTCGTGAGCGAGATCATCCGAGAGACGCCCTCCATCGTCAGCATCCGGCTGACCCACCCCGACGGCGACGTGCTCCCGGCCTGGGAGCCGGGCGCACACGTCGACGTGCAGCTCATCACGCGTCAGGAACGCCAGTACTCACTCTGCGGCGATCCCGCCGACGCCCACGCCTACCGCATCGCCGTGTTGAAGGAGCCGCTCTCCCGCGGCGGATCGCACTACATCCACCGCCACCTGCAGGTGGGACGCCGCGTGTACGTGCGTCCGCCGCGCAATCTGTTCGCGCTCGGCGACGCCCCCGCCTATCTGCTGCTGGCCGCCGGTATCGGCATCACCCCGATCCTCGCCATGGCCCGTCATCTCGAGGCCGTCGGGGCGCCGTGGCGGATGCTGTACCTCGCCCGCCACGCGGACGACGTCGCGTTCGCCGAGGAGCTCGCCGTGTTCGGCGACCGGGTGCGGGTGCATCTGAGCGGCGCCGAAGGGCGCCTCGACCTGCGCGAGGTGCTCGGGTCGGCCGCATCGGGCACCGACGTCTACGCGTGCGGGCCCGCACGCTTCGCCGACGCCCTCTCCGATCTCCGCGACGCGCTTCCCGAGGGATCGCGCCTGCACATGGAGCGGTTCGAGCCGGCACGACGGGAGTTCCGCCCGAACGAGGCGTTCACGGTCGTCGCCGCGCGGACGCGGCAGGAGATCGCGGTGCCGGCGGAGTGGACGATGCTGCAGGCCCTCCGCGGCGCGGGCGTCGACGCCCCGGGGTCGTGCCTGCGCGGCGTGTGCGGCTCGTGCGCGCTCCCGGTGCTCGACGGCACCCCCGAGCACCGCGACTCGCTCGGCACCGAGGGCGCGTCGGTGGTCTACCCCTGCGTCTCGCGCGCGCTCAGCCCGACGCTGACCCTCGACACCTGATCCGCCGGTCCTAGAGGGCTCGGTGCGTGAAGCGGCCGGCCAGCAGCGTGGCCGCCACGGGCATCGCGCGCAGGGCGTCTCGATCGAGCGCGAAGGGATCGGCGTCGGTGATCACCACATCGGCCGGGGAGCCGACGGCGAGCGGATGCCGCGTGCTCGCCGCGAGCGCCACGTCGAGCGGCAGCGACTGCTCGGGGTGCCACGCGCCGCGATCGCCCCGGCTGCGCGCGACCGCCGAGGCGATCGCCTGCCACGGGTCGAGCGGCGCCACGGGCGCATCGGACCCCAGGCGCAGAGCGACCCCGGCCGCGTGCAGCGAACCGAAGGCGAACGCCCGGTCGGTGCGCCCGGCCCAGTAACGGTCGGCGACGTCGCGATCGTCCATGGCGTGCTCGGGCTGCACGCTGGCGATGAGCCCGAGCCGGGCGAACCGGGCGAAGTCGTCGGAGCGCACGAGCTGCGCGTGCTCGATGATGCCCCGCATCCCGAGCTCTTCGAAGGTGTCGAGCACCTCGGTGTTCGCGCGATCGCCGATCGCGTGCACCGCCGCCTCGATTCCGCCGGCGCGGGCGCGCACGAGCAGATCGCGCAGTTCCGACACGGGGATGCTGCTCACGCCGCAGCCGTGCGCGGCGTGCGCGTCGAGGCCGGGATACGGATCCCAGCAGTAGGCCGTCCGGGTATTCAGCGAGCCGTCGACGACGACCTTCAGGCGTCCCATCGTGACGAGTCCGGTGGGCTCGACGGCATCGCCGGTGCGAAGCCCGCGCCCCAGCGCGGTGTCGAGCTCATCGGGCCAGACCGCCGCATCCACGCGGAGGCTCGACATCCCGCCGGCGACACGCTCGGACCACTCGTCGATGTTGAGCACGTTCTCGTACTCGACCACGCCGACGATTCCGCGCGCGGCGGCGGCATCGGCGGCGCCGCGGTAGTCGGCGAGGGGCAGCGCCGCTTCGGCGTGGAAGCGCTGCAACACCCCGATCCACTCCCCCTCGCTCACCACGCCGGTGGCGTCGGGCCGGAGGCCGAGACGCCGAGCGCCCGCGGTGTTCATCCAGGCACTGTGCAGGTCGCCGTTGATGAGGACGACGGGCTGCGCGAAGACGTCGAGCGCGGCCAGGGTCGTCGGCTCGTTCCAGAGGCCGTCGCGGTAGCCGTAGCCGAACAGCACGCCGTCGGTGGTCGGGAACCCGGCGGCGAGCGCCTGACGCACGACGGCCACCGCGTCCGACGCGCTCCGCGTGCCGGCGAGGTCGACCCGGCGCTGCTGGATCACCCACTGGGTGAAGTGCACGTGCGCGTCCCAGAGCCCGGGGCCGATGTGACGACCGTCGAGGTCGAGCGTCTCGGCGCCGTCGGCCGAGAGCGTGCCGGCCGGCGCGATCTCGGCGATGACACCGCCGGAGAGACGCACATCGAGCGGCGCTCCCGCATCGTAGGCACGGGCACCGCGCAGCAGGAGATCGGGGGCGGTCATGCGTTCTCCGTTCCTCGGCGGGGGTGGTGCACCCGCTCCATCCTGTCGGCGAGCGCGGGATTCGCATACGGGCCGGGTGCGCGCAGGTGCCCGAGCACCCGGTCGACCACGGCCTGCGGCTTGTCCTGGCTCATCTTCTCCTTGGCTTCGAACCGCTCCACCCGCATCCGGAAGCCGACCGTGCCGCCGACGATCCGCCGCGCGTACTCCTCGTTCTCCAACGTCGCGGTCATGAGGAACGGTTCGGGAAGCGGGTTCTCGAGGTGCGCGACCATACGGTCGAGCACGGCGAGGTTCTCCTCGTCGCTCAGCAGTTCGGGGGTCCCGTACGCGTGCACCACCGCGAAGTTCCAGGTGGGGACCGCGGGCGACGTCTGATACCACCCCGGCGAGACGTAGCCCTGCGGACCGTAGACCATCACGAGCAGCTCGTGTCGGCCGAGCTCGTGCAGGCGCTCATCGGGACGACCGACGTGGCTGAGGAGGACGATGCCGTCGTCGTCCTCGTCGAGCATCACCGGGTAGTGCGAGGCGACCAGCCCCGTGCCCGGCACGTACGAGACGATGGATGCCCACGGGTTCTCACGCACGAGGGCCTTCACCCACTCCGCATCCCCGACGGCGTAGTCGGGCGTGTGCCTCACCGGGCACCGCCGATCGGCGCGGGAACCGGATAGCGACGCGGTGTGCCGAACCGGTGCGCGGTGATCGACACCGCCTGTTCGCGCAGGTACGGCAGCGTCTCGATACGCCCCGCCGTCACCGCGGGGCCGTCGTACAGCGCCACCGCGGGCGAGCCGCCGGTCGCCTCCGCGAAGGACGCGGCCGACCCTCCGAGCAG
>NZ_JBFBHG010000012.1:0-103934 GCF_040685095.1 Microbacterium sp. NPDC089189 | reverse complement strand
TAAAATGAGAATAATAGCTCTCCTGATTGATTGATCAAGGTGACCTTCGTCGTCGACGTGCGTCGCGACGCCCGAGCCCTCGAGCCACGCCCGCACTCCGGGACTCAGCGCCACTGGGGAGCTGACGGCGACGGCGGCGCCGACCCGCAGCCCGGCGGCGACCGAGCGCACCAGCGCGACCTCCGCCGCATCCTCGAATCGCACGGTCACCGGCACCGGCGCGTAGCGGAAGACGTTCTGCTCCGACGCGAGCCCCGAGGCGTCACGGGCGACCCCGAACTCGTCGGCCCACGCCGCCGCGTCGCTCGCGAGGGCGGCGGCGAGCCACGGCCGGTCGTCGGCCGGCACGGCGGCCAGAGCGGCGGAGACGAAGGCGTCAGGACGCGCACGAACGGCGCGCGGCGCGGCATCCGACCACGTCCCGAAGCCGGTGAGGTAGTTCGGGCCACCGGCCTTCGTCCCCGCGCCCACCGCCGACTTCTTCCAGCCCCCGAAGGGCTGGCGCTGCACGATCGCGCCGGTGGTCCCGCGGTTGACGTAGACGTTCCCCGCCTCGATCCGCCGCATCCACGTCTGGATCTCGTCGTCGTCGAGCGAGTGCAGGCCCGAGGTGAGTCCGTAGTCGATCGCGTTGACGATGTCGATCGCCTCGTCCAGCGTGGCGGCGGTCATGATCCCGAGGACGGGGCCGAAGTACTCGGTGAGGTGGAACTCCGAGCCGGGCAGCACCCCGTCGCGGATGCCGGGACGCCACAGCGCTCCGGCGGTGTCGAGCTTCGCCGGCTCGACGAGCCATCTCTGTCCGGGCTCGAGCGCCGTGAGGGCCCGCAGCAGCTTGCCCTCCGCCGGCTCGATGAGGGGTCCGACGCGGCTCGCCGCGTGCCACGGCAGCCCGACCTCGAGAGAGGTGACGGCATCGACGAGCTGACCGCGGAACCGATCAGAGGTCGCAGCCGATCCGACCAGGACGACGAGCGACGCCGCCGAGCACTTCTGGCCGGCGTGACCGAAGGCCGACATCGCGACGTCCTTCGCGGCGAGATCGAGGTCGGCGCTGGCCGTGACGATCACGGCGTTCTTGCCGCTCGTCTCGGCGAGGAGGGGCAGCTCGGGCCGGAACGAGCGGAACAGCTCGGCCGTCTCGTAGGAGCCCGTGAGCACCACGCGCTCCACCGCGGGGTGGGCGACGAGCCGCTCGCCGAGCGCGCCCTCGTCGAGCTGCACATAGGTGAGCACGTCGCGCGGGACGCCGGCCTCCCAGAGCGCCTCGGCCATGACGGCTCCCGCACGCCGCGCCTGCAGCGCGGGCTTGAGCACGACGGGGCTGCCGGCGGCGAGCGCCGCGAGGGTCGACCCTGCCGGGATCGCCACGGGGAAGTTCCAGGGCGGGGTGACGACCGTCAGAGCGACGGGCGTGAACGTGGCGCCGTCGACGCGGTCGAGGCGTCGCCCCTGCTCGGCGTAGTAGTGCGCGAAGTCGATGGCCTCCGACACCTCGGGGTCGCTCTGCTCGACGACCTTGCCGCACTCGGATCCCATCACCTCGATGAGGTCGGCGCGGCGACGCTCGAGGATCTCGCCGGCGCGATGCAGGATGACCGCGCGCTCGTCGGCGCCCCGCGCCCGCCAGGCCGCGCCCGCCGCCACCGCAGCCTCGACCGCGGCGTCGACGGCGGCGGCATCCGCCAGCACGTGGGCCTCCGCCGTCTCGAGACCGAGCGCGGACCGCTCCATCCGGGCGAGGATGCCGTCGGCCCAGCGGCGATTGACCGCGATCGCCGGATCGGAGTCGGGAGCGTTCTCGAACCCGTCCACGGGCGCGGGGTGGACCGTGGCCGTCCGGTCCTGCACGCGGTGCGGGGCGGGCACGCCGGTCGGCATCGCCGCGATCGAGGCGAGGAAGCGGTCGCGCTCACGGGCGAAGAGCTGCGCATCGCCGTCGAGGTCGAACACGGCGGACATGAAGTTCTCGGCCGACGCGCCCTCCTCGAGACGTCGGATGAGGTAGGCGATCGCGACATCGAACTCCTGCGGGTGCACCACCGGGGTGTACAGCAGGATCGATCCGACGGTGCGACGGACGACCGCGGCCTGCGCCGTCGCCATGCCCAGCAGCATCTCGATGTCGATGCCGCCCACCACGCCGCGCCGCTCGGCGAGCAGCCAGGCGAGGGCGACGTCGAACAGGTTGTGCCCGGCGACCCCGATCCGCACGTGGGCGGTGCGCTCCGGGCGGAGCGCGTAGTCGAGCACCGCCTTGTAGGAGGCATCCGAGGCCTGCTTCGACTCCCAGGTCGCCAGCGGCCAGTCGTGGACGTCGGCATCCACGCGCTCCATCGGCAGGTTCGCGCCCTTGACGACGCGCACCTTGATCGGCGCTCCGCCGGCCGCGACGCGCACCGCCGCCCACTCCTGCAGGCGCACCATCGCGCCGAGCGCGTCGGGCAGGTACGCCTGCAGCACGATGCCGGCTTCGAGGTCGCGGAACTCGGGCTCGTCGAGGATGCGCATGAACACCGCGATCGTGAGGTCGAGGTCCTTGTACTCCTCCATGTCGAGGTTGAGGAACTTCCGCCCGGTCCGGGCGACGCGGTACAGCGGACGCAGTGCATCCGCGGCATCCGTCACCGCGTCCTCGAAGGCCCACGGGGTGTGCGGGGCGACGGTCGAGGAGACCTTGATCGAGACGTAGTCGACGTCGGGGCGCGAGAGGAGCTTGCGGGTGCCGGCCAGCCGCCGAGCCGCCTCCTTCCGGCCGAGGATCGCCTCGCCCAGCAGGTTGACGTTGAGGCGGACGCCGTCGTCGCCCCGGATCCGCCCGATCGCGGGGCCGAGCTTCCGATCGGTGGCGTCGACGATGAGGTGGCGGACCATCGCACGGAGCGCCGTGCGCGCCGCCGGAACGACGATCGCCGGCGCCAGGGGCGCGGCGAACGCACCGAGGCGGATCGCGGCCTTCAGCGGCCAGGGCAGGAACGACGGGATCAACGGGGTGAGGCCCGCGAGATTGCGCGCAGCGACCCGGGTGTCCTCCGGGCGGACCACTCCGTCCACGAAGCCGACGGTGAAATCGAGCCCCTTCGGGTCGCGGAGCACGCCGGCGAGGCGCTCAGCCGACGCATCGACCGGCTCGGCGCGGCTCTGCTCGAGCCACCGACGCACGAGCGCGATCGCATCGTCGGCGAGGTCGGCGAGCCGCACGTCGGCGGGAGCGACGGCGGAGTCGGTGCGCGGGGTCATGGGTGTCCTTCCGTAGACGGCTCAGTCTGCGGCGTCGAGTCCCATCGAGAAAAGCGACCGTTTACGATGATTACCATTCAAGTTTCTCAATGAATGGCGGGCCATGTTCGATCTTCGACGTCTGCGGCTGCTGCACGAGCTCTCGGTGCGCGGCACCCTCGCGGCCGTCGCCGAAGCGCTCGCCTACAGCCCGTCGACGATCTCCCAGCAGTTGGCGCAGCTCGAGCGCGACGCCGGCGTCGCGCTGCTGGAGCCCGATGGCCGTCGGGTGCGTCTGACAGCACAAGGCGAGGCCCTGGCCGCGCACGCCGCACGCATGCTGGCCGCCGATGAGGAGGTGCGCAGCGACCTGGAGCGGATGCGGCCCTCGCTCTCACCGGTGCGCATCGCCGCGATGCAGTCCGCCGTCCACGGCCTCATCCCCCGCGTGCTCGAGCTCCTCGCCGACAGCGCACCCGGCCTGCGCCTCGAGGTCACCGAGCTGCCGCCCGAAGAGGGTCTGTTCGAGCTTGCCGCCCGCGGTTTCGACCTCGTCGTGGCCGAGCAGTACCCGGGGCACACACGCGAGCACCGCGCCGGACTCGAGCGCACGCTGCTGGGCCTCGACAGCATCCGGCTGGCCCTCGGCCCCGACGAACACGAGACCGAGCTCGCCGCCCTCCGCGACCGGCCGTGGGTCATGGAGCCCGTCGGCACCGCGGCGCGCGACTGGGCGACGCAGCAGTGCCGGGCGGCCGGCTTCGAGCCCGACGTCCCGTTCGAACTCACCGATCTCACGGCGCACGTGCGTCTGGTGGCCTCCGGCCGCGCCGCCGGCATGATCCCCGACCTCGTGTTCGCCGGCGCCGATCCGCCTGTCCGCCTGCTCGATCTGCCCGGCGGACCGCGCCGCGACGTCTTCACCGCGGTGCGCCACGGGTCGTCGCGTCGGCCGGGACTGCGGGCGGCGCAGAACGCTCTGCAGCAGGCGTTCGACGAGATCGCCTGCCGCGACACCGACGCGCGCCCGGGCGCGCGGCACCGCGGATGAGCCGGTCGGAGGTCAGTCCGCGCTCTCGACCGGAACGGCGCGGAATCCGACGAGTCGCGAGAGATCAGCCGAGAGCCGCAGCGCCACGCCCCGGAGCTCCGGGATGCGCGGGCGCATCTCGTCGGTCGCCCCCACCAGGCAGATCGCGGCCGCGACCGCGCCGCTCGCATCGCGGATAGGGGCGGTGACCGCGGTCTGCCCCGCCTCCTCAATGGATTCCTTCGCCACGACGCCCTCCCGCACCAGCGTGTCGACGCGCTGTCCGAACTCGGCGAGCTCCCGCGCATCGGCACGCCGCGGGAGGAACGACGGGATGTCGTCCGTGTCGAAGTCCATCACCAGCGTCGGCCCGCCGTCCGCACCGGCGATCGGGCACGGTCGCCCGATCCACGGGGTCATGTCGAGCCCCGCGCCCAGGCTCCGGATCTCTTCGACCAGCGTCACCGAGCGCATGCCGCGCAGCACCGTGATGAACGCGCACACCCCGGTCGCGTCGGCGGCGGCCGCGACCACCGGTGCGCCTTCCGCGACGAGCGTCGGTCGGACGGCCGCACGGAGCCAGCCCTGCAGCATCCAGGAGAGATGGATGCGGTCGCCGTCGCTGCGGAGGAATCCCGCCCGGCGGCATGATTCGACGAGCCGCAACGCCCGGTCGCGGCGGATCCCCGTCGTCGCGCAGAGCTCTGCCACGCTGGCATCGCCCGGACCGAGCGCCTCCAGCAGGATGAGCGTCGCGCCCAGCGCCGATGACGCGGCGCGTGCCGCGGACGGTGCGCGCCGCGGGGCCGGCACACCCAGCGCCCGCTCGAGCACCCGCCGTTCGGCCGCCAGTGCGCGGCGCGCGACCGGAACACCCTCCTTCGCCCGATTGACCGGAAGGCGCACGGCCAGCACCGCGACGGCCTCGCCTCCCGGCTCCAGCACGGGCACCGCGAGCTCGACGCACTTGCCCACGCGCGACTCGGTGATCTGACCCCCCATGCCGACACCGACGCGGGCGAGAGCCTGCACGCTCGCGCTGCGCTGATCGTCCACGAGCTCGCCCACGACGGCGGGCGAGTGCATCGTCCACGGAGACGGCACGGCATCGATGATGCGGACCCCTCCTCGCCCGCTCGCCGCGATGAGCGCCGTCTCGCCCGTGCCGTGCGCGAGCCGGGTCAGGGCCGAGCGCGCCGCCGCCGCATACGGTGCCGATGCATCGCCCGACAGCCGCAATGCCGCGGGTCCGATCCGGTACGACCCGTACGTCTCTCCGCGCGCGAGGAGGCCCAGATCGACGAGTTCCGCGCACAGCCGGGACGCGCTGCTGAGCGGCATGCCGACGGCACGGGCGATCGCCCCGGTGAGCATCGGATCGGTCGGGTCCGTCCGCCCTGCCACGACCTGGACGACGTTCAGCCCCGTCTCGACGCGCGCTGTCATGGCACCTCTCTGCCCCGGAATCAGCAAACCTCGACCTTCGGGTTTGCAGAAGATCAGCACTGTAACAGCGCCGTGCGATCGCGTTCAAATAATGGCCTCACCGGTCGGAGAGGGAACGGACCACATGGAGCATTTCGATGTCGCCGTCGTCGGCATGGGCGCGCTGGGCAGCGCCGCCGCGTACCACCTGTCGCGAAGAGGGGCGCGCACCGTCGCGTTCGAGCAGTTCGAACTCGGCCACGTGCGTGGCGCATCGCACGACACCTCGCGCATCATCCGCACGTCGTACGGATCTCCGCAGTACGTGCGCCTCGCCCAGACGTCGTACCGCGACTGGGCCGACTTCGAAGCCGTCTCCGGTGAGCGGCTGACCACGGTGACGGGCGGCCTCGTGTTCATCCCCACCGACGGGCCGTTCGCCGCGTCCGACTTCGTCAGCAGTCTCGGTGAGGCGGGAGTCCCGCATGAGCTGCTCTCCCCCGACCAGGTGCACCAGAGGTGGCCCCAGTTCTCACTGCCGCCTCACGTCGAGACGATCTACACGCCCGATTCGGGCATCGTGCACGCCTCGCGCTCGGTCGCGGCCCTCCAGATGCACGCCCGTGTCAACGGCGCGGTCATCCGCGACCGCACGCCCGTGCTGGGTTTGACCCCCGACGACACGGGCGTGGTCGTCCGCACCGCGCACGGCGACGTGCACGCCGACAAGGTCGTGCTCGCCGCGGATGCGTGGACGAACGAACTCCTCGGCCCCCTCGGGGCGGAGATCCCGCTCATCACGATGCAGGAGCAGGTGACCTACTTCGCTCCGGGAGACTCCGACGCCTTCGACCGCGACCGGTTCCCCGTGTGGATCTGGGAGGACGAGCAGTGCTTCTACGGCTTCCCGACCTACGGAGAGCCGACGATCAAGGCCGCGCGCGACCGTTCCGACAACCTCATGTCGCCCGAGGAGCGCACCTTCGTGCCCTCTCCAGAGCTGCTGGCGGAGCTGACCTCGTTCATGTCGACGACGATCCCCGCCAGCGGTGAGGCGCTGCGCACCGTCACGTGCCAGTACGCGATCACGCCCGACCGGAACTTCGTCATCGGCCCGGTGCCGCAGCATCCCGACATCATCGTCGCCCTCGGCGCCGGACACGCCTTCAAGTTCACCCCGACGATCGGCCGCATCCTCGCGGAGCTCGCCCTCGACGGCCGGACGGCCGACGACATCTCGACGTTCGGCGTCGCGTCCGCGGCGAACCCCGCCGGCGGCATCGACCACCGTCCCGTTCTCGCCCACTGACCCCGAAGGCAGGCCACCCGTGCCGTACACCGACACCACCGACGTCCCCCTCTACTTCGAGGCGTTCGGCGACGAGAGCGCACCGCTGGTCGTGCTCATCTCCGGCGGCGGCGCGCAGTTGCTGTCGTGGACCGAGGAGTTCATCGCGCTCATCCGCGACCAGGGCTTCCGCGTCGTGCGGTTCGACAATCGCGACACCGGCCTCTCGCCCCGCTTCGGCGGTCCCGACGACGTCGACGGCGGCTACGGCCTGGAGGATCTCGCGGACGACGTCGTGCGTGTCCTCGACCACCTCGCCGTGCCCGCCGCGCATCTCGTGGGCCACTCGATGGGCGGGATGATGGCGCAGATGGCGGCCATCCGGCATCCGGAGCGCGTCCTCAGCCTCGGCCTGCTGTCGACGATCCCCGGGCAGGACCCGCGGTACGTGCGGCACGACGACCGGCCCGAGCTGCAGCGCACCCCCGTACGCGTGCCCCGCGCGGAGCAGGTCGAGCGTGCCGGGGCCTACGCGGCCATCGCCGGCAGCGAGCGCTACCCGGTCGACGTCGAATGGATGCGGTGGGCCGCCGGGGAGGCCTTCGACCGCGGTGACGCCCCCGAGGGATTCGCCCGCCAGTGGGCGGCGCTCCTGCGCGCGCCGGAACGGCTCGAGCAGCTGCGGACCGTGACGGCCCCCGCCCTCGTCTTCCACGGCCGCGACGACGACGTCTGCGGCGCGGCCGCGGCCCTCGACATGGCCGCGGCCCTTCCGGAGGCCGAACTGCAGCTTCATCCCGGGATGGGGCATCTCATCCCGCCGGGCCTCTGGCCCGTGCTCGCCGACGGCATCGTCCGCACCGCACGGCGCGGCGCGCAGGTCGCCGCGCGCTGACCCGCCGGGCGGCCCGCAGCGATCAGGCGCGCGGAGGGCCGAAGATCAGCACGAGCTCCGCGGCCTCGTCCGACTCGTTCGCGACGCCGTGCGGGACACCGTGCGGCGCGTAGGCGGCATCGCCGGCGCGCAGGACGATCCGCTCATCGGGGCCGATGACGACGACCTCTCCCCGGGTGACGACGTACATCTCGTCGGCGCTGTCGACGGAGCAGCTCGTCGGGTCGTCGGCGAGGTGGTGATGCATGCCCTCCTCGGCTCCCGGCTCGAGGTGATAGAGCATCACGTTCGCCTGCAGGCGCGTCGTCTGGCCGAAGTACCGCTCGACCTGCACCCGCCCGGCGCCGTGGTACATCCGCCAGTCGAGCGCGGCGTCGCCGTGCCGGTGGATCCGCATGCCTGTCTCCTCGCCTCCGACCTGGCGCCAGGTTAAGGAGGTGGCACGCGCGTCGCAGACGCGGCGCCGAGAACCGGCAAAGACCCCCCGACCGGATTGCAGGATCCGGCGCCCGACACGGGAGCGACGCGCACCGCCTGAAGAATGTCGCTACCCGCGATGCCCCCGCGGCATCCCCCGTCGAAAGGACATCCGTCATGCGCTTCCTCAGCGTCACCCACATGGCCGCATGGGTTCGTGAGACCGGCCCCGAGGCGATCATCGCGGGCATGGTGGATGCGATGGAGGCCGACTTCCGGCGCTGGGAGCGGTTCGAGCGGGAGCCGCGCATCGCCAGCCACTCCCCGATCGGCGTCATCGAGCTCATGCCCACCAGCGACGGCGAGCTGTACGCGTTCAAGTACGTGAACGGGCACCCGGCCAACCCCTCGCGCGGGTTCCAGACCGTCACCGCGTTCGGTGTGCTCGCCGACGTCATGACCGGGTACCCGCTCTTCCTCTCGGAGATGACGCTGCTCACGGCGCTGCGCACCGCCGCGGTGTCGGGGCTGGCTGCGCGGTGGCTGGCGCGATCCGACAGCCGGGTCCACGCGATGATCGGCGCCGGGTCGCAGGCCGAGTTCCAGGCGCTCGCCATCCGCTCGCAGCGCGGCATCACCGATCTGCGCCTCTACGACACCGATCGTGCCGCGGCCGAGGCGACGGCGCGCAACCTGCGTCCGCTCGGGTTCACGGTCACCGTCGAGACCTCGGCCGCGGCCGCCTCCGCCGAGGCCGACGTCATCACCACGTGCACCGCCGACAAGGCGAACGCCGTCGTGCTGCGCGCCGACGACGTGCGCCCGGGGACGCACATCAACGCCATCGGAGGCGACTGCCCCGGGAAGACCGAGCTCGAGCTCGCCCTCGTCCGCGACAACAGGCTCTTCGTCGAGCACACCGCCCAGACCCGCATCGAGGGCGAACTGCAGCAGCTGCCGCCCGACTGGCCCGTCACCGAGCTCTGGTCCGTGCTCACCGGAGGCGCCTCGGGGCGCATCTCCGCCGAGGAGATCACCGTGTTCGACTCGGTGGGCTTCGCGATCGAGGATTTCACCGCCCTCCGCTACACCCGGGATGCGACGGCGACCACGCGGTACAGCGAGTCGATCGACCTCATCGCCGAGCCCGAGGACCCGAAGGACCTCTTCGGGATGGTCGGGGCGCCGGTGCCGGTGGCCTGAGACCGGCGCACCCCGCCGTGACGACCCCCTCCGATGACGGTGCCCGCGCGGCGGGCCCGATACCGTGATCAGATGGCCTCGCCGCTCGACGACGCCGCACCCCCTCGGCGGTCGTGGCCCGCTGTCGCGATCGCCGGCGCGGTCCTCCTCCTCCTTCCCACCGCCGTAATCGCGATCGTGCAGGCGGGCGCCGGCGCATCCGGCATGCCCGTGCTCGCCGCGTGGTTCACCTACGGGTTCCTCCCGGCAGCCGCCCTCTTCGTCCTCGCGCCCGCGGGGGTGGCCGCGGTGATCGACGGGCGCCGCCGCCGACAGGAGGCGACCGTGCGCGACACGCTGATCCGCCGGCCCGCGCCGACCGAGACGATCATCGACGGCGATCCGCATGTCGGGCGCGAGAACGATCTCGTGCACGCGTACCGCACCGCCGCCTCGACCGGCATGGACCCCGTCCTGCATCGCCGCGTCGCGCTCGGCATCGCGCGTCACCTGCGCCGGCACAGCCCCGATCACTACCCGGTCCGTCCGATCGGCTTCCATGTCGTGCTCGCCAACGGGGCTTCTCTGGGCATCACCGACATGGCGCTCCCCGGCACGCGCCGTGTGCTGCAGTTCCACTCGGATCGCGTGACGCCGGGATTCACCCAGGTCATCGGCGCGATCGGACACCCGCGCGGCGTGCCCGACGACGCCCCGTGGTTCGGGTGGTCGACGACGCCACGCGAGCAGCGCTCGGCGATGCGGCGGCTCGAGATCGCGGCCGACACGGCGTACCGCACCCGATCGCTCACCGTGGCCGAGCACAGCATCGCGATCGATCCGCTGACCGAACCGCGCACGGTCCCGCGCGACGCGGTCGAGCGGATGTGGGACGCCCACAGGCCCGTCAGCCCGTGACCACGCCCTTCGTCACGAGGAAGCACCCGTAGGCCCGGGCTTCGCTCGTCTGCACCACGGCGAACGCGGCGCGGGTGCGGGCGTAGAAGGCGAAGCGCTCGACCGGTTCGACCTCGATCGCCCGTTCCTCGGCCGCTTCGGCGAGCGCTGTGAACTCGCGCTGCACCTCGGGGTAGGCGTCGGGGTCGTCGACCACCTGCATCCGCGCGATCGGCCGTGCGATGAACGTGTCGACGGGCAGCAGCGCGAACAGCGCCTCGGCCAGCCGCGTCGTACCCACCCCGTGCGCCGCCACCACCTCGCGCCCGTGCGCGTGGGCGGGGAAGTTGCGATCGACGACCGCGAGCACGTCACCGTGGCCCATCCGCGCGATCACCGACAGCAGCTCGGGCGAGACGATCGGGTCGATGCCCTTCAGCATGCGTCCACCTCCAGGGTCGGGGCGGCGAGCAGCCCGTTCGGCTCGGGGTGCGCGCGCAGACCCGTTCCCGCGTAGAAGGCGTTGGCGGCGGACCCGCTCACCGAGACCTCGAGCGTGTTCGCGCCCGGTGTCAGCAGACCGCGGGCGATCCGGAACCGGAACGGCCGCCACCCGCGCGGTGCGAGCGCCCGGTTGTTGACCGATGCCCGCGCCGATCCGGCGACCCTCGGCAGCCGCAGCACGAGGTCGTCCGCGCCGGACGCCTCGAACGTCACGCGGTACACCGCCGTGCCCGAGAACCTCGGATGCGCGAGCTGCCACCCGGCGGTCACGTCGATGGGGCGCTCGTCCCCCTCCGGCAGCCGCAGGGTCCATCCCGTCGTGAGCGCCATCGCTGCGGATGCCGGAGGCGCTGCGACCTCGACCCCGAAGCGCGCGGCCTCGCTCAGCACGAACAGGCGCAGCTCCCCCGGCTCCAGCCGCGCGCGTCCCGCGGGGAACGGGCGGGTCGACCCCTCGGTGGCGTCCCACTCGGTCGCGCCGTCGGCCAGCACCACATCCAGCAGACCCTCGCCGTCGTTGAACACCGCCGCGCGGCGGGCGCCGTCGGCGTCGAGCCCCGACCGCACGCGCGCACCGGCCGCCGTGGCGACGGCCGAGCGGTCCTCGTCGAGCCCGAGTGCCGCCCGCACCTCGCCCGCCGAGGGCACGTCGACGAGATACTCGGAACCCACCGCATCCCACGCGACGCCGAGCACGCCCCCGTCCTGCAGCAGGCTCGGCTGCCGCCCCGAGGCGACCACGCGGACGCCGCGGGCGGCGAGCGCGTGCACCGCCTGCACCGCGGCGAGATCGGCGAGCGTGCGCACGGACGGCAGCACGAGCGCACGCGCCGTCGGCGCCTCATCCGCGATGGTCCGGAGCTGACGCTCGTCGATCATCCGGAACGGGACGTCGGCCTCGGTGAGCGCACGCGCCCACGCGCCGACCTGATCCGCGTGCGGGCCGGTCTGACCGTCGGTCCAGAACGTGCGCAGCGGCCACAGCAGCAGGACCTCGGGGTCGTCGCCGACGCCGTCGAGGAACTCGCTCAGCCGCGCCGCCTCGGCCGCGTAGTCGGCGTGGAAGCCCGCGAACCACGGCTCGACGTTGACGCCGGGAGGGAAGTCGAAGCGGGGGTTCGCGAGCGACTCGTGATCGCGGTCGTGACCGTGGGTCTGGTAGAAGCCGTGGAAGACCATCTGCCGCATGCCCGCGAAGTGATGCCGGATCGCCGCGCCCCGCAGCTCGTCGAGTGTCAGCCCCCAGTGCCCCGACCAGGGGGTGCCGCCCTCGGGCGGGGTCATGAAGTACTGCTCGACCATCGTGCCGTGACGCCCCGAGGCCCGCGCGACCCCGTCCCCCAGTCGCGGGCTCAACTGCGCCACCGCATCCTGCGCGTCGACCGCGGTGAGGTCGCGGTAGCGGTCGACCGAGAAGTGGTCGAGACCGAAGTTCGCGCGCAGATCCCAGGTGTCGAACGACGCGCCCGGTGTCCACGAGCCGACGTGCCCCAGCACCTCGTGCCCGGTCTGCAGCAGCCCGTGCCGGTGGCTCCAGTCCGCGAGCGTGCCGAGGAACGTGCCGATCGCGTACGTGGAGAAGGTCTCCCAGAAGCGGGCGCGGCGTGCGAGCGCCCCCGCATCCGCCGTCTCCCCCAGCACCGCGGCCCACACCGCGGGCAGCTCGTCGCCGAAGCGCGAACGCAGCACCTCGGTCATCGCGGTGTGGATGGGGAGGGCGCTGCGCGGATCGCCGGCCCGCTCCGCCCAGTCGTAGTACACGGCGTGCGGCTGATCGAAGAAGACGTACCGCACGGTCTGCCCGAAGTGGTCGCCGAACGCCCGCCGGAACGGCTCGTACCCGGCCTCGACGAAGCGCTCCACCGCGACGCGGTCGAGAGGGTTCACGAGGCGCGATGTGGCGCAGCGCGCCGAGACGAGGACGAGGGCGGATGCCGCGGGCCCGGCGTTCGAGACGGCGACCGTGCACCCGTGCGCATCGCCGTCGACCCGTGCGCCGCCGGGCACGTCGACGGTGTCGCGGCCCTCCCCCACGAGCACATGCTCGATGCGCCAGTCGGCCCAGCGCACCTCGGCGTCCTCGTAGTGCCAGGCCATGGCCGCCGGGCCGAGGTTCTCGGTGGCGGAGCGGATGCCCGAAACCGTCCCCGTGCCCCGACCCGCATCCACCGGCACGCGCACCCAGAACAGGTGGCGTTCGCGCAGGTCGTCGTGGCCGGCGACGGCACGACCGGCGGCGTGACCGCTCTGCCAGTTGTAGTCGTCGTAGATGCCGACGATCATCCCGAGCCGCGCGGCCTCGTCGACGGCCCGACGGCAGGCGCGCAGATAGTCGTCGTCGAGGTAGGCGCCCTGCGGGAACGACAGCCGCGCCTGGATCTGGAAGCTCCGGAACCCCGCGTCGAACATCTCGCGCACCTGCGTGCGGATCTGGTCGTCGGAGGGCAGGTGATGCCAGAACCAGTACGTCGCCGGGCTGTGCCAGGCGTCC
Organism: Microbacterium sp. NPDC089189; assembly: GCF_040685095.1. Classification (NCBI taxonomy): domain Bacteria; kingdom Bacillati; phylum Actinomycetota; class Actinomycetes; order Micrococcales; family Microbacteriaceae; genus Microbacterium; species Microbacterium sp. NPDC089189. The sequence goes on along the minus strand of NZ_JBFBHG010000012.1, from coordinate 90,586 downwards.
GGGGTACGGAACGCCTCTCGCGTTCCGCGCCCCGTCACCGCGTCGCTCACCGCTCGGTGCCCGCCTTCTCGAACGCCCCCTCGACCAGCAGCGACGTGTCGGGCCTGGGGTCGAGCTTGAGCACGTAGGTGAGCAGGGCGTACGTCGCCGCGCCCAGCACCATCGCGAGCACCACGCCGATGTTGCTCGCGCCCAGCACGCCGTCGCGCGCCTCGGGCGTGAGCAGGAATCCGGTGACGGGTGCGAAGTTGGGATCGGCGCTCGTGACCGTGCCGAGTCCCACGATCGTTCCCACGGCGAGGCTCACGAGGGCCGTCCATCGGCCGTTGCGGCCGCCATAGCCCTTGGGCTGCGCCATGGCCGGGTTCCACCCCATCCGCCGCTGCCGGATGAAGTCCGTCAGCTGGATGCCGCCGAGGGTTCCCATCATCACCGCGATGAGCGAGAGGAACGACTGGAACGTGGCGAGGAACGACGTCGAGATGAAGAGCAGGTAGAACGCTCCCGCCGCGATGATGAGCGCGTTGATGGCGGTGGTCCACGAGCGCTTCAGCGGGAAGCCGACGGCCATGAGCGCGAGGCCCGAACTGTAGATGCCCGTGATCGCGGCCGAGACGAGCGAGATGACGATGACGATCGAGAACGGGATGAAGAACCACAGCGGCAGCAGCGCCGTCAGCGCACCGATCGGGTCGCTCGCCGCCGCGTCGCCGAGTGCCGGGTTGCTGCCCACCAGCAGCGCACCGACGATGAGCAGCACCACCACGGGCAGCGCGAGACCGAGCGTCGTCCAGCCGATGACGCCGCGCGCGGGGGTGTTGCGCGGCAGATAGCGGGCGAAGTCGCCGCCGTAGTTGAGGAAGCCGATGCCGACCATCGTCATCGCCATGATGATGCCGCCGATGAAGGTCAGGAACGGACCCGCCGGGGTGTCGCCCAGCGCGCCCCAGTTGACCTCGGGCAGCACGAACGCGAGGAAGACGACGGTGAAGATGCTCGTCACCCACGAGATCCAGACCTCGATCTTCATGATGAACTCGTGCCCGACGACCGCGACGGCCATCGTCACCGCGAGCACCAGCACGAACCAGACAACCACGGTGACGGTGTTGGCGCCGCCGTCCGCGTCGGCGAACACCGCGGGCCAGAGCACGGCGAACAGGTTCGCGCCCGTGGTGGATGCGAGCGTGATGATCGTCACCTTCCAGCCCATGTTCGACAGGTAGGCGAAGAAGGCGGGCACGACGTTGCCGCGGATGCCGAAGGCGAACCGCGTCTGCACGAGGGTGGGGAGTCCTGTGCGGGGGCCGCCCACGGCGAGGATCCCCACGAGGGCGCACGAGACGGCGTAGCCGATCGTGCCCGCGAGGATCGTCTGCCAGACGTTGAGTCCCAGCGAGAAGACGAAGATGCCGTAGCTGATGCCCAGGATCGAGATGTTCCACGCGAACCAGACGGCGAACAGACCGCGCGGGGTGCCGCGACGCTCCGCATCCGGCACGGGATTGACACCGTTGGTCTCGACGGTGGGGCGGGCGCCGGTGGGCGCCTGAGCCTCGTTGCTCATGGGGTGTACCTTTCGATCGGAGTCAGGACGACGGCGCGGCAGCGGGGATGCCGGGAGTCACGATGCCGGGAGCGCGGTGGTGTCGCGGGCACCCGCGAGGGTGACGACGACCGCCGCGGCGGCGGCCGCATCCCGGGCAGCGTCGACGAGGCGCGCGCCGCGGGCGACCGCCATGGCGAGCGTGCCGAGGAAGGCGTCCCCCGCCCCGACGGTGTCGACGGCGTCGACGCGGTGCGCGGGGATGCGGGTGATCTCGCCGGCTTCGCGGACGAGCGCCCCGTCCGCGCCCATCGTGACGACGACGTCGCCGCCGGGAAGCCCGGCCAACAGCGACGCGATGTCGGAGGCGTCACCCTCACGAGCGTCCCCTCCCGCAGCGGCGGCGAGCTCGATCTCGTTGAGCACGAGCACGTCGGCCGCGAAGACGGCGTCGAGCTGTCCGTCGCGCCATGGCGAGGGGTTGAGGAACACGCGCGAGGAGCCCGAGAAGCGCTCGATGGCCGCCAGCACGACGCTCTGGCGCACCTCGTGCTGCAGCACGACGACGGCGGGCGCGGCGTGATCGGCGGCCCAGGCGTCGACGTGGGCCGGCGTGAGGTGCCCGTTCGCCCCCTCCCCGACGACGATGGCGTTCTCGTCGCCGGCCAGCAGCAGGACGGCGCGCCCGGTCGGCTCCTCGACGGTCACGAGGCCCGAGAGATCCACACCCACGGCGCGGAGGTCCTGCAGGGCGATGTCGGCGTCGTGTCCGACGGCGGCGAGGAGCGCCGCTCGCCCGCCGTGCGCGGCGGCCGCGAAGACCTGGTTGGCGCCCTTGCCGCCACCCCGCTCCGAGATGTCGGCGGCGGCGATCGTCTCACCGGGCCGCGGCAGCCGATCGATGCGGAACGCCGTGTCGATGTTGACCGATCCGATGACGAGGACGTCGACCCCGTTGTCTGGGAAATGCATTTCCACAGGAAACCACGCGCAAGGCCGCCCGTCAAGCGTCACTAGGATCGGAGGCGATGACAGGGCGAGGGGGACCAGTGGATCGACGCGCGAACCTCAAGGACGTCGCCGCCGCCGCCGGGGTCTCGCCCGCCACCGCCAGCCGAGTACTCTCCGGCGTCGACCGCAACGTCGATCCCGCCCTCGTCGCCCGCGTCCGCGATGCCCAGCTCTCGCTCGGCTACCGGGTGAACGCCGCCGCCCGCGCGCTGCGGCTGCAGTCCACCGGATCGATCGGGTTGCTCGTTCCGGCCATCGACAACGCCTACTTCGCCGAGCTGGTGGCCGCGTACTCCCGGCACCTCGACGCCGACGGGCGCCGCCTGGTCACGATCGACACCAACGAGTCGGTCGCGAGCGAGAGCCGCCAGCTCGCCGACATGGACCGAGTCCTCGTCGACGCCGTCCTCATCGTGCCGGTCGATCACGACGACAGCGCCGCCGCCGTCCGTGCCGTCGCCGCCGGCCACCGCGTCGTGCAGGTCGACCGCGTCGCGGCCGGCGTCGACCTGCCCTTCGTCCACCTCGACAACGCCGCGGGTATGGACCTGCTCGTGGCGCACCTGCGCGCGATCGGGCGACGCCGGATCGTGCTCGTCGACGCGCAGACGCGATCCTCCGCGAGCCACGAACGCATGCGGGCGTTCACCGCCCTCGCGGGCCCCGACGACGCGACGCTGCAGATGCCGTCGTTCTCGGTGTCGAGCGGCATCGAGGCCGCGCGCGAACTCCTGGCCCGGCATCCCGACGCCGACGCCGTCATCTGCACCGCGGATGTGGTGGCCCTGGGCGTCCTGACCGCGCTGCAGCACGCCGGCACCCGGGTGCCCGACGACGTCGCGATCGCGAGCTTCGACGGCACCTCGCTCGCCGACGTCGCGGCCCCCGGGCTGACCTCGCTCGCCTCCGCGACCACCGAGATCGTCCAGGCATCGCTGGCGATCGCCGACGGCACCGCATCGGAGTCCGTCCTCGTCGCGCCGCGCCTCGTCGTGCGCGGATCGACGAAGCCGCACTGACGCATCGCGCTGCGCACCCGGCGGGCCTACGATCCGCTCGTCGACCACGCCGTCGTGACGCGCGACTCGCTCGCGCAGAAGCACGTGTCGCGGTCGCGTCCGTTCCCGGGTTCCGCGCAGGCTGCTGGGTAGACTGATCGCACCCGCGGGAGTGGTGAAATTGGCAGACACGCAGGATTTAGGTTCCTGTGCTTTCGAGCGTGTGGGTTCAAGTCCCACCTTCCGCACGGGGACGGGGATGCGTGTGTCCGCGCCCTGATTGCCCGACCACATCCGACGACGGGATCTCCGTGCACTCCATCGCCCTCATCCCCTGGCTCGATCCCGAGCAGCTGATCGTCAACGCCGGCCCCTGGGCCCTGGCGCTGGTCTGCTTCATCGTGTTCGCCGAGACCGGGCTGCTGGTCGGCTTCCTGCTTCCCGGAGACACCCTGCTGATCATCGCGGGGCTCCTCTCGCACCCCTCCGACATCGCCCCGAACGGCGTGTTCGGCGTCAACGTGTGGATCGTCGCCCTCCTCATCGGACTCGCGGCGTTCATCGGCGGCGAGGTCGGATACTTCATCGGGCATAAAGCAGGACCCGCGATCTTCGAGCGCAAGCAGTCCGGCCTGTTCAGCACGAAGAACGTCGAGCGCACCAATGCGTTCTTCGAGCGCTTCGGCGGTGTGACGGTCATCCTCGCCCGCTTCGTGCCGATCGTCCGCACGTTCGCTCCGGTCGCCGCGGGCGTCGGACATATGCCCTGGCGCAAATACACGCTCTACAACTTCATCGGTGCGGTCATCTGGGGTTTCGGCCTCACCATGATCGGCTACCTCATCGGCTTCATCCCGTGGGTCGCCCACATCGTCACCGAGTACATCGACGTCATCCTCATCGGCGTCGTGGCGATCACCGCCGCCGTCACGATCTGGCACTACCTGCGCGAGCGCGCGAAGGTCAAGAAGGAGCAGCGCGAGGCCGTCAACACCCCCGTCGTGGAGCCACTCGAGGACTGAACCACCCCGCGGTTCTCGGAGAAACCTTCACTTCTCGGAGGAACGCGGGCGGATCCTCCGAGAAACGTCGGATTCTCCGAGAAGCGGATGTGCCCGCCCCGCGCACGGCGGAGGTCAGGACGCCTTGGTGCTCTTCTTGCGCTTCGGCGCCGGCTTCTCGTCGTCCTTGGCCGCCCGGCTGCGCTCGACGCTCGCCCGCAACGCCGCCATGAGGTCGATGACCTCTCCCCCGTCGTCCGCCTCGCCCTGCTCGCCGAAGGTCGCCGCCGTGTCGACGCTCTCGCCGTTCTCGAGCTTCGCCTCGATGAGCGTGCGCAGCTGCTCCTGGTAGTCGTCTCGGAACTGCTCGGGCTCGAACTCCGACGAGAAGCTGTCGACGAGCGCCGCCGAGAGCTCCATCTCCTTCGCCGAGATCTTCACGCTCTCCTCGAGCGCCGGGAACGCGGCCTCCCGCACCTCGTCGGCCCACAGCAGGGTCTGCAGCACCAGCACGTCGCCGCGCACGCGGAGCGCTGCGAGCCGGGTCTTCTGCCGCAGCGAGAACTGCACGATGGCGGTGCGGTCGGTCTGCTCCAGCGTGCGTCGGAGCAGCACGTACGCCTTCGGCGAGGAGGAATCAGGCTCGAGGTAGTAGGCCTTGTCGAACGTGATCGGATCGACCTGCTCGCTCGGCACGAACTCGACGACCGAGATCTCGCGCGACTTCTCGGCGGGCAGCGCGTCGAGATCCTCTTTGGTGAGCACGACCGTCCGGTCGCCGTCGTCGTAGGCCCGGTCGATGTCGGCGTAGGGCACGACCTCGCCGTCGATCTCGCACGTGCGTTGATACCGGATGCGGCCGCCGTCCTTGTTGTGCACCTGGTGCAGCGAGACGTCGTGATCCTCCGTCGCGGAGTACACCTTGACGGGCACGTTGACGAGTCCGAACGCCACGGCGCCCTTCCAGATCGACCTCATGCGGCCAGTACACAACGAATCGGCCCGCGGCGGCTAGGGCTTGCGCCCGTGCGCCGCGCATGGATGCGCGGGGCACGGGCGGCAGCGGCGCTCACGCCCCGGGCAACCGCCCGACATCCGAACCCGCCTGGAAGCCCTGCGGCAGGGTGCCGTTGAGCGCGTAGTCGCCGAGCAGTCGCTCCTTGTACAGGTGGGGATTGTGCGAGGACACCGTGCGGGCGTTGCGCCAGTGGCGATCGAGCGCCCGCGTCTCGTCGGTCGCCGTGGCGCCCAGCGTGTCGAACAGGCGCCCGGTCGTCTCGATGACGGTCGGCACGATCACCGCCTGCGCAGCCGCCACGACCAGCTCGGCGCGCACGAACAGCTCCGTCGCCCGCGCGATGTCGTCGCCGCCGGCCCAGACCCGCCACGCCTCCTCGACCGCGGCCGCGGCGCCGTCGACCAGCAGCGCGGTCTGCACTTCGGCGGCCACGGTGCGGCCGACCGACTGCTGCACGATCGGATCGTGGACCGGCAGCACGCCCGGACCGGTCGAATGGACGCGCTTGCGCGCCCGCACGAGTTCCACCGAGTCGCGGGCGGCGGCCCCGGCGATCCCGGCGAGCACCGCGAGCAGCACGAGCTGATGGAAGCCGGCGCCGAGGATCGACCCGGGCTCGGCGATCGGCACGACCTCGTCCGCCGACACCCGCACGTCGAGGAACTCGGTGGTCCCGCTCGCGGTGAGCTTCTGCCCGAATCCGCGCCAGTCGTCGTGCACGACGACACCCTCGCGGTCGCGCGGCACGATGACGGTCAGGGGTCGGTCCTCTTCATCCACCGCCGCGACCGGGATCCACTGCGCGTACAGATTGCCGGTGCTGTAGAACTTGCGTCCCGACAGGAGGTACCCGTCACCGTCGGGCGCGGGCACCACCCGGGTGCCGATGCGCCCGATGACGGCATCCCCCGCCTCGGTGGTGGCGTTGCCGAAGAGCTCCCCCGCGACCACCCGCGACACGAGCTCGCCGTCGGCCTCGCCGCTCAGGATCAGCAACTCGACGTGGAAGAAGTGCTGGCGCAGCGCCTGCGGAAGATTCGAGTCGGCGCGGCCGAGCGCGACGAGCAACCGGAAGAGCTGGCGGAGCGTCGCCCCGCCGCCGCCCCACGCCTTCGGCACGCGGACCGCGCCGAAACCGGCGGCACGCAGCGCGTCCACCTCGTCGATCGCGTTCCGACGCGCGCGTTCCCGGTCGACGGCGCCCTCGGCGATCCGGTCGAAGTGCGGCTGGAAGCGAGCGAAGAGCTCGTCGTCGCTCACCCCGTCCTCCGCCGGCTCGAGCGTGCTGAGCGGCAGCGGGCGCCATGCGTTGGTCGTCATCGTGTCTCCTGGTGTCGGGCGTGCGGGCGCGCTCAACGCGCCCAGCGGCGGGTGCGTCGGGCGGGGTGGGTGTCGGGGAGGTAGGGCCCTCGCCCGAAGAGCTTCTCGCGCAGGGTGCCCTCGCGATAGCCGGATGCCATCAGGCCGCGCCGCTGCAGGAGCGGTGTCAGGTGATCGGCGAGGTCGTCGTATGTTCCCGGCGAGATGATGTACGGGATGTTGAGGCCGTCGATCCCCACATCCCGCCACCGTTCGATCTCGTCGGCGATCTGCTCCGGCGTGCCGACAGTGTGCTGGTTGGCGAACCAGCGGATGAAGCGCTCGAACGACCACGACGCATCCGGCGCCGTGCGCAGGGCGTATGCCGCCGCCGGGGTGCCGCGCCCCGCCTCCAGGAGGTCGGCGATGCGGGCGTCGAGCGGGAACAGGTCGAGGTCCATGCCCCAGAATCCGCTGTACTTCACGAGGATCGACTCGAGCGACTGGGCGTCGGCGGCCTCGCGCGCGAGCCGCTGCGCCTCGGCCTCGGTGCTGCCGAGGACGAAGGAGAAGGCGGCGAAGATCTTCACGTCGTCGCGCGAGCGTCCGGATGCCTCCGCCGCACCGCGCAGCTGCTCGATGCTGGCCGCGGCCGACTGCCGCTCGAACGAGGTGAAGAGGATCTCCGCGTTGCGTCCGGCGAAGTCGATGCCCACCGAGGACGCCGCCGCCTGGAACAGCACGGGCGTGCGCTGCGGGGACGGGGCGGTGAGGTGAGGCCCCACCACGTCGTAGTACGGGCCGACGTGGTCGATCGTGTGCACCTTGGCCGGATCGGCGTAGCGCTGTCGACCGCGATCGGCGACGACCGCGCCGTCCTCCCAGCTGTCCTCCCACAGCTTGTAGACCACGTCGACGAAGTCGTCGGCACGGCCGTAGCGCTCCTCGTGGGTGGGGAGCCCGCCGAACCCCAGGTTGCGCCCCGCGCCGGGGAGGAAGCTCGTGACGATGTTCCAGGCGATGCGTCCGCCGCTGAGCTGATCCATCGTCGACATCTTGCGCGCGAACGCGTACGGGTGCTCCTGGAGCAGGTTCTGCGTCAGCGCGAAGCCCAGATTCTCGGTGGCGTAGGCGAGCACCGGGATCAGCTGGGCGGGATCGTTGACGGGGATCTGCATCGCAGAGGCGATCGCCGCATCCCGCGAACCGCGATAGAGGTCGTAGGGCGCGAGGACGTCCGCGAAGAACAGCAGGTCGAAGTTCGCCCGCTCGAGGGTGCGCGCCACATCCACCCAGTAGTCGACGCTGCCGATCTCGAGCTGTCGGCTGCCGGGCTGATTCCACAGACCGTGGTCGTGATGCGAGACGACGAACTCGTTGAACGCGCTGTAGATCAGCGGACGCGGGCCGCTCACGCGTTCCCGCCCGCGGTGGCGAGGCGACGAGAGAAGACCGGTGTCGGCACGGTTGTCATCCTTTGCAGGCGGGAGGTACTCGGGAGGCACGGAATCACAGGGTGGTGAGCCTCGCGGCAGACTATCTTGTCGACAAGTCGAGACCTTTCCGGCCCGTATCGCGACGTAACCTCCGCCGCCCGGGCAGACAAGGGTCTGCGCGGGGCCACCCGTGCCCGGCATGATGTCGACATGGCGACGTCCGAGCAGACCGTGACGGTGGAGGGCCGTCGGCTGCGCCTGAGCCACCTCGACAAGGTGCTCTACCCCGACACCGGCACGACGAAGGCCGAGGTCGTCGACTACTACGCGCGCATCGCGCCGCTGATCCTGCCGCACCTCGCCGGGCGCCCCGTGACCCGCAAGCGCTGGCCGGACGGCGTGGATGCCGAGCCGTTCTTCGCGAAGGATGTGGAACGCGGAGCACCTGAATGGGTGCGCCGCGCGCCGATCGAGCATTCCACCGGCACGAAGCAGTACGCGCTGGTGGAGGACGTGCCGACGCTCGTCTGGCTCGCCCAGACGGCGAGCCTCGAACTCCACACCCCGCAGTGGCGGTTCTCGCCCGACGGCACGCCCGCCGGGCCCGACCGCCTCGTGCTCGACCTCGACCCGGGCGACGGCGTCGACCTCGCCCAGTGCGCCGAAGTGGCGCGGTGGGCGAGGCGGATCCTCGACGACATGGGCCTGCCGCCGTTCCCGGTGACGAGCGGCAGCAAGGGGATCCATCTCTACGCGGCGCTTCCGCCCGGGCAGTCGAGCGACGCGGCGGCGGCGCTCGCCAAGGAGCTCGCGCGCTCGCTCGAGGCCGACCACCCGGATCTCGTGGTGAGTGCGATGTCGCGCGCGCTCCGCCCCGGCAAGGTGTTCGTGGACTGGTCGCAGAACAACGGCAAGAAGACCACCGTGGCGCCCTACTCGCTGCGCGGGCGGTCGCATCCCACGGTCGCCGCGCCCCGCACCTGGGACGAGCTCGACGATCCGCACCTCGCCCAGCTCGATCTCGCCGAGGTCCTACGGCGGGCCGAGACCGTCGGCGATCCCCTCGCCGCGCTGGGGTTCCGAGGCGCGCAGCGTCTCGCCGAGCAGGCACCCCTGGCCGCCTACATCGCCAAGCGCTCCGCCGCGAAGACCCCGGAGCCCGTGCCCGACTCCCCCGATGCCGCCGCGGCGACGACCGGTCCGCCGCGTTTCGTCATCCAGGAGCACCACGCGCGGCGCCTGCACTACGACCTGCGGCTCGAGCACGACGGCGTCTTCGTCAGCTGGGCGGTGCCCAAAGGCGTGCCGGCCACACCCGCCAAGAACCACCTCGCCGTGATGACCGAGGACCACCCGATGGACTACGGGACCTTCGAGGGCACGATCCCCGCCGGGGAGTACGGCGCGGGGACGGTCGCCATCTGGGATGCCGGCACGTACGCGCTGGAGAAGTGGCGCGCCGACGAGGTCATCGTCACCCTCCACGGGCGGGAGGGCGGGCCGCTTCCCGGCGTTCGGCTGGCCCTCATCCGCACCGACGGCGAGGGGCCGACGTCGAGCTGGCTGCTGCACCGCACCAAGACGCCGGCGGGCCCCGGCACGACGCACACGCCCGCACCGGCGTCCACCGACCCCTGGCCGGACGATCTCGCTCCCGGGCGCCTGCGCCCCATGCTGGCCGAGAATGCGTCCCCGGATGCGGCACGCACCAGCGCCCGCCGATGGGAGCGCGAGTGGGCCGAGATGAAGTGGGACGGCATCCGGGCCCTCGTGTTCTGGGACGGCGAGCGCCTGCGGCTGCGCGCCCGCAGCGGCACCGACATCACCGACCGCTACCCCGAGCTCACCCACGCCCCGCCCTTCGGCCCGGATCCCTGCATCCTCGACGGCGAGATCGTGGCGATGGACGAGGCGGGCCGGCCGAGCTTCGCGCTGCTGCAGGCGCGCATGCACCTCACCCGGCCGGCCGAGATCCGCGCGCAGCAGGAGCGTGTGCCGGTGCGACTGCACGTGTTCGACCTGATCGCGGACCGCGGGGGCTCGCTCGTCGCCACGCCGCTCGCGGAGCGGCGTGCGCGACTCGAGCGCATCCTCGCCGATGCGGCATCCCCGTTCGTCCTGCCGCCGGTGTTCTCGGATGTGGACGACGCGCTCGCGGCGAGCCAGGCGTTCGCTCTCGAGGGGGTCGTGGTGAAGGACCCCTCGAGCGGATACCGTCCGGGCGAGCGGAGCGGCGCATGGCTCAAGGTCAAGCGCGTGCACACGCAGGACGTCGTGATCGGTGCGATCCGCCCGGGCCAGCGCGGCCGCGGCGGGATCGGCTCGCTGCTCATGGGCATCCCCGGCCCGGACGGCCTGCGTTACGTCGGTCGCGTCGGCAGCGGCTTCACCGACCGGGAGCTCCGCCGCCTCGACGAGACGCTGACGCCGTTGCGCGTCGACGCGTCCCCGTTCGTCGACGTGCCGCGCGCGGATGCATCGGACGCGCTCTGGGTCGCGCCGCAGACGGTCGGCGAGGTGAGATACGCCGAGATCACCCCCGACGGCCGCCTGCGACACGCCCGCTGGCGCGGTCTTCGGCCCGACATGACCCCTGCCGACGTCCGCTCGGAGGCCTGACGCTCAGGCGTGGGCGTCGTGCTCGATGTGGCCCGCCGACTCGAGCTGGAACGTCGAGTGCTCCACGTCGAAGTGGGCGGCGAGACAGCCCTGCAGCCCGCTCAGGATCTCGGGCGCGCGACCCGACGCGTACGCCTCGTCATCCACCACCACGTGCGCGGAGAACACCGGGGCACCGCGGGTCAGCTGCCAGACGTGCAGGTCGTGCACCGCGACCACGCCGGGGGTGCGCAGGATGTGCGCACGGATCTCGGCGACCTGCATGCCCTTGGGCGTCGCCTCGCTCAGCACCGACGCGACCTCGCGCAGCAGCCCGAGGGCGCGAGGGATAATCATGGCGGCGATCAGCAGCGACGCGATGGCGTCGGCGGGCAGCCAGCCGGTGGTGAGGATGATGATGGCCGCGACGATGACCGCCACCGAGCCCAGCAGGTCGCCGAGTACCTCGAGGTAGGCACCGCGCACGTTGATGCTCGTGCGCTGCGCGGCGCTGAGCAGCCACATCGCGACGGCGTTGGCGATCAGGCCGATCGCGGCGACGCCGAGCATGAGGCCGCCCGCGACCTCGGGCTCCTCCGGGTTCACGAGTCGCAGGACGGCTTCGACCGCCACCCACACCGACAGTGCGAGCAGGATGACGCCGTTGGCCAGCGCGCCGAACACCTCGGCGCGCTGATAGCCGAAGGTGCTGCGGTCGGTTGCGGGACGCGCGGCGATGGCACTGGCGATGAGGGCGATGACGAGGGCGGCGGCGTCCGTGAGCATGTGCACGGCGTCGGCGAGCAGGGCCAGCGAGCCCGAGAGGATCGCGCCGACGACCTGCACGAGGAACACGGTCGACGTGATCGCCAGCGACACCGCGAGCAGCCGGCGGTTGCCGGCACCGCGGAGTCCGGACGGAGCGTGATCGTGCATATGCCCAGGCTAGGGCGCCCTCATCCCGCTCCGGTGCTTTTCACGCAATCGGGAACGAGACCGATTCTCGATACCCCGGTGCCGACTCAGAGCGCGGCGAGCAGGGGCCCCAGCGCCTCGAACGCGCGGGCACGATGCGACGCGGCGTTCTTCTCCGCCGCGCTCCACTGACCCACCGTCCGCTCCGCGCCCCGCGGCTGGTCATCCGGCACGAAGATCGGGTCGTAGCCGAAGCCGCCGGGGCCGTCGGCGGCCGCCGCGAGGCGACCCGGCCACACGCCCTCGACGACGTGCTCGGCGCCGCCCGGCAGCACGAGCGCGATCGTCGAGACGAACTGCGCCGTGCGATGCGGGTCGGCGACATCCGAGAGCTGATCGAGCAGCAGATCGAGATTCGCGCGGGCGTCCTTGCGGTGTCCCGCCCAGTACGCCGAGAAGACGCCGGGTGACCCGCCCAGCACGTCGACGCAGATGCCGGAGTCGTCGGCGAGGGCGGGCAGACCGGTGTGGGCGGCCGCGGCGCGCGCCTTGATGAGCGCGTTCGCGGCGAACGTCACCCCGTCCTCGACCGGCTCGGGCCCGTCGTACCCGACGACCGTGAGGTCGGGGCGGGTGGCGCGCACGATCTCGTGGAACTCCTCGACCTTGTGCGGATTGTGCGTGGCGAGGACGATCCGACGGCTCATGCGTCGGCGGCCTCGAGCGCCGCCGTCTGCTCGAGGCTCAGCTCGGCGCAGCCGGCGACCGCGAGCTCGAGCAGCGCGTCGAGCTCGCGCTTGTCGAACGGAGCCCCCTCGGCGGTGCCCTGCACCTCGACGAACAGGCCGCGGCCGGTGACGACGACGTTCATGTCGGTCTCGGCGCGCACGTCCTCGACGTACGGCAGATCGAGCATCGGCACGCCGTCGATGATGCCGACCGACACGGCCGAGACCGAGTCGATGAGCACCTGCGACTTCTGCGCGATGAACTTCTTCCTGCGGCCCCACTCGATGGCCTCGGCCAGCGCCACGTACGCGCCGGTGATCGCCGCCGTGCGGGTTCCGCCGTCGGCCTGCAGCACGTCGCAGTCGATGACGATGGTGTTCTCGCCCAGCGCCTTGGTGTCGACGACGGCTCGCAGCGCGCGGCCGATGAGGCGCGAGATCTCGTGCGTGCGCCCGCCCACCTTGCCCTTGACGCTCTCGCGGTCGTTGCGCTCGTTGGTCGCGCGCGGCAGCATCGCGTACTCGGCGGTGACCCAGCCCTTGCCCTTGCCGGTCAGCCAGCGCGGCACGCCGTTCGTAAACGAGGCGGTGCACAGCACCTTGGTGTTGCCGAACGAGATCAGCGCCGAGCCCTCGGCCTGACTCGACCAGCCGCGCTCGATGGTGATGGGGCGCAGCTGCGAAACGGTGCGCCCGTCGGCGCGGGTGATGTCAGTCATCGGTCTCCTCGGTAGCGGATCATGTCCCACTTTTCCTCGCCTGAGGCGTGCTCAGGCGAGGAAAAGTGGGACATGGAGCGGGAAAAGTGGGACATGGGGGTCAGGGGTGGAGCGGGAGGTCGATCGTGCCGGTCTGCACGAGCTGCACGGAGCGCACCTCGCGCCCCATGAGCCGGTGCGCCAGGCGGATGAAGTCGTCGGCCGACGATCCCGTGGCCTCGTACACGTGCTGGGGCCGCGCGTCCGGGCCGGCGAGCAGATCGCGCGAGACGAGCTGTCGGTAGACGTCCTTGGCGGTCTCGGTGTCGCTCGAGACGAGGCTCACGCCCTCGCCCATGACGTAGCTGATCGCGCCCTCGAGGAACGGGTAGTGCGTGCAGCCGAGCACGAGCGTGTCGACGCCCGCGTGACGCAGCGGCGCGAGGTACTCCTCGGCCACGCGCAGCACCTCGGGCGTGTCGGTGACCCCCGCCTCGACGAACTCGACGAAACGAGGCGCCGCGGCGGCGAAGACCGTCAGGTTCGGGTTCACCTCGAGCATGTCCTGGTAGACGCCCGATCCCACCGTTCCCGACGTGCCGATGACGCCGATGCGGCCGTTGCGGGTCGTCGCGATGGCGGTGCGCACCGCGGGGCCGATCACCTCGACGACGGGCACGTCGTAGCGTTCGCGTGCATCGCGCAGCACCGCCGCCGACGCCGTGTTGCACGCGATCACGAGCATCTTCACGCCCTGTTCGACGAGGGTATCGAGGATCTCGAGCGAGTAGCGGCGGACGTCGGCGATGGCCTTCGGTCCGTAGGGCGAACGGGCCGTGTCGCCGATGTAGAGGAGCGATTCGCGCGGCAGGAGCTGCGAGACGGCCCGTGCGACGGTCAATCCGCCCACTCCGGAGTCGAAGATTCCGATCGGAGCGTCGTTCACCACGATCACCCACCCTACCCGCGCTCGGTAGAGTGACCGCCATGCCCGCGTCCACGGCCCTGCTCACCGACCGTTACGAACTGACGATGCTGGAGGCGGCACTGCGCGACGGCACGGCCGCACGACGGAGCGTGTTCGAGCTGTTCGCCCGCCGGCTGGCCGGGGGCCGTCGCTTCGGCGTCGTGGCGGGCACGGGGCGGCTGCTGACGCTGCTGCGCGATTTCCGCTTCGGCGACGACGAGCTGCGGTACCTGAGCGACCAGAACGTGGTGGATGCCGACACGCTCGCCTTCCTCGCCGACTTCCGCTTCACGGGCACCATCACCGGATATCGCGAGGGCGAGCTGTACTTCCCCGGCTCCCCCGTGCTCACGGTCGAGGGCACATTCGCGGAGGCCGTCATCCTCGAGACGCTGGCGCTGAGCGTCATCAACCACGACTCCGCCGTCGCGACCGCCGCCGCCCGCATGTCGATCGCCGCGGGTGAGCGTCCGCTCGCCGAGATGGGCTCGCGCCGCGCCGGAGAGCGCTCCGCCGTCGCCGCCGCCCGCGCCGCGTACATCGCCGGCTTCGGCGCGACGAGCAACCTCGAGGCCGGACGCACGTGGGGGGTGCCGACGATGGGCACGGCGGCGCACGCGTGGACCCTGCTGCACGACAGCGAGGAGGACGCCTTCCGCGCGCAGATCGCCGCGCAGGGGCTCCGCACGACCCTGCTCGTCGACACGTACGACATCCGCACGGGCGTCGAGACCGCCATCCGCGTGGCCGGCACGGGTCTCGGCGGGGTGCGCATCGACTCCGGCGATCTGCCGGTCGTCGCGGCGGACGTCCGTGCGCAGCTCGACGCGCTCGGCGCGACCGAGACCCGCATCACCGTGACGAGCGACCTCGACGAGTACGCCATCGCGGCGCTCGCGGCGTCGCCCGTCGACGCCTACGGCGTGGGGACGTCCGTCGTCACGGGCTCCGGCTCCCCCACCGCCGGCATGGTGTTCAAGCTCGTCGCGCGCCAGGGCGATGACGGCGGATGGGTCGCGGTCGCCAAGGCCTCTGCCGAGAAGGCGTCGACCGGGGGCAGGAAGGCCGCGTTCCGGCTGCTGCGGGACGGCGTCGCCGAGGCGGAGCTCGTGGCGGTCGCCGACGGGTTCGCCGCGCTCGACACCCCGACGGCGCACCCCGACGCCCGCGCCCTGCATGTGCCCCTCGTCGTCGACGGCGAGATCCTGCCCGGCCACGAGGGGGCCGACGGCGTCCGTGCCGCACGCGCGCACCACGCGGTCGCGCGCGCCGAGCTGCCGGTGACGGCGCTGGGATTCAGCCGGTCGGACCCGGCGATCCCGACCCGTTACATCTGAGGCCGCGCGCCGTCGGCGCGGGCCCCGGGGTCACTTCTGCAGCGACTCGTAGATGTCTTTGCACGACGGGCAGACGGGGAACTTCTCCGGATCGCGGCCCGGGGTCCACTTCTTGCCGCACAGCGCCCGCACCGGCTTGCCGGTGATCGCCGACTCGAGGATCTTCTCCTTCTTCACGTAGTGGGAGAAGCGCTCGTGGTCACCGGGCTCGATGGTCTCTTCCCGCAGGAGCTCCTCGAGCTCGCGGTCGAGGGTGGCCGTACCACCCTGGTCGGGGCTGTCGAGAGGCGTGCTCATGGTCAGCAAGTCTAGCGGCGGTCGAGCCGCGTGGCCCGGTGACCTCGTACCCGCAGACCTCAGTACGCCAGCTCGGCGAACTCCATGATCGCGCCCGAACGACGCTCGAACACCGCGGCACCGACGGCGAGGCCGATTCCGAGCACCACGAGTCCGGTGGCCACGCCGCCGACGAGGGCGATCGGTGCGTATCCGGCGTCGGAGGAGACCGAGAGCCAGGCCCACCAGAGCGTGGGCAGGCTCACAATCAAGGCGCCCAGCATCACGAAGGCCTGTGAGAGGATCCCCGCCGAGCCGGTGCGCTGCGGCTGCTGGAAGGGGCTGTCGCCCGGTCGCGACACCGCGTACGGGGCGGCCGCCGACGCGATCGAGGACAGTCCGAGACCCGACAGGAACAGCGCGGCCGTCACGCCGACGAGTGCGGGCAGGTGGGCCCAGCGGCCGTTGACCGCGATGACCAGCGGCACGGCGATGGCGAACGTGGGGATGCCGATGAGAAGGATGGGGACGAGGCGGCCGATGCGATCCGAGATCCCCCGCACCCCGGAGGCGATGTGCATCCAGACGGCGGTGGAGTCGTAGGCGAGGTCGTTGTGCGGCAGCCAGCCGAAGAACAGCGCGATGATCGGCACCGGGACCAGCGCGACGTACTCCGGCGGCACGCCCGCCACGAGCAGCGGGATCGTGGTCAGGAGGGCGGCGACCGGCACGACGAGGACGTTGACGCCGTAGCGGCGGTCGCGCAGCCAGTACGTGAGGCTCCGCGCGGCGATCGCGCCGCCGGGGGTCGCGGGGGTCACCGAGAACCACCCCATCCCGCCGCGCTCGCGCCCCGCTGCGGGGCGTTCGATGGTCGACAGCGTGCGCCCGACCACGGCGTACCAGATGAGCACGAGGAGCCCGACGGTCAGGATCGCCACGACGACCGCGATCGCGAGCGTCGCGGTGTCGCCCGAGAGCGCGAGAGCGGGGATGGCCCACGCGGCGCCGACGGGAGTGACGGCGAGGATGCGGGAGGCCGCCTCGAGCTGCGGCGGCACCGCGTCGCCCCAGTCGAGGGAGGCGAAGAACACGCCGACCGGCACGAAGACGACGAGCAGCGCCAGGATGAACAGGCCGGTCAGCTCGCGCGAGCGACGCGGCAGGGACCAGAGCGATCCGATGCCGCCCGCGACGCGGGTCAGGAGCAGCGCCGTGAGGACACCGAGGACGGGACCGGCGACGGCGGCGAAACCCGCTCCGCGGTCGGCCCACATGACGCCCACGGCGACGGCCACCGCGCCCAGGGCCAGGATCGGCGCGCTGAGCACGCTCGCGACGAGGATCGCCCCGGCGAGCGGACGAGCCGACAGCCCGAAGGTGGTGAAACGACGGGGATCGAGTTGGTCGGAGCTGCCGGAGATGGGGGGCGCGAGGGCGAACCCGACGGCGACGGCGCTGCCGCCGAGCACCGTGACGACGAACGCCGCGTCGGCCGAGACGGTGGCGAGCACCGACACCCCCACGCAGACGAGCACGACGCCGGCGATGCCGACGAGAGCGGCGAGGATCGCACGAACTCGTGTCGACGGGTCACCGCGGAGGGCTCCGAGCAGGAGCGCGGCCCTCAGCCGGAGAACGTGTGCAACCACTCCAGGCCCTCCACCTCGTTGGAGGCTCCGGTGAGCTCCAGGAAACGGGCCTCGAGCGTCTGCTCGCCGCGCACGGATTCGACGCTGCCATCGGCCAGCACCTGACCCGCCACGATGACCGCGACGCGGTCGCAGACGCGTTCGACGAGGTCCATGCCGTGGCTCGACAGGAGGACGCTGCCGCCGTGCGAGACGTACGTGCGGAGGATGTCGATGATGACCCCGCTCGAGACCGGGTCGACGGCTTCGAAAGGCTCGTCGAGCACCAGCAGGCGCGGCGAGTGGATCATCGCCGCCGCGAGCATGACCTTCTTGGTCATTCCCGCGGAGTAATCGGAGACGGGACGGCCGAGCGCCTGCGTGAGATCGAACGCACGCCCGAGGTCGGAGACGCGGGTGTCGACCGTCGAGCCGTTGAGCCCGCGCAGCAGCCCCGCGTAGGAGAGCAGCTGACGTCCCGTGAGGCGGTCGAAGGTGCGCAGCCGGTCGGGCAGCACGCCGATGAGGCGCTTCGCGGCGCGTGAGCGCTGACGGGCGTCGACGCCGGAGATCCGGATCGTGCCGGCGTCGGGCCGCAGGAGTCCCGCGATCATCGACAGCGTCGTGGTCTTTCCGGCCCCGTTCGGCCCGACGAGTCCGTAGAACGCGCCCGCCGGCACCGTCAGGTCGATGCCGGCGACGGCCAGCGTGCTGCCGAACGACTTGCGCAGCCCCGTCACGACGAGTGCGGGCTCGGTCGAGGTGCCGTCCGCCGCGGCGACGGCCGCCGCGGCCTCTACGACGTCGGCGGCGTCCCGCTCCTCGACCACCGCCGGTGCGTCGTCGACGAGCACACCGACGGCAGCGTCGTCGGTGACCGCGTCGGGCACGCTTCCCGGCGCCTCGTCCGAAGCCGCTTCGGGCTCCGCGGGGGTCTCAACGCTCGCGTCGCCCTCCGGTGCCGGGACGTCATCCGCGACGTCGTCGGATGCGGGCGATGCGGCGGGCGCATCGACCTCCGCCGGGACCGCCACGGGGGCGTCGTCCACCGCGGCCTCGAGCGCGGGGGCGTCGTCCACGGGCGTCTCAGCCGCGGGAGCGTCGCTCTCGAGCGCGGTCGCCGTGGGTGCGTCCGCGCCGGGCGCGAGGTCCGCGGCGGGGGCCGGGGCCTCGGCGGGCGTCTCGACGGTCGATGCCGCGGGGGTGAGGGCCGTGGTCGTGGTGGCGACGGGCAGCGGGGGCATCGGCGGGATCACGACGTCCGCCGGTGCCGCGGGAGCAACCGGCTCGGCGGGTGTGGCGGTCGGGCGCGCCGGGGTGCGTCCGGGCTTCGGGGATGCCGCCGGCGTGCGCGGGGCCGTCGCCGCCTTCGTCCGTGCCGGTGTCTTCGCGGTCGACGTGGACGTGGCGCGCGCGGGCGTGCGGGGAGCATCCGCCTCGGATGCCGCATCCGCCGCGGATGCCTTCGTCGTGCGCGGCTTGGCGGCTGCCGCGGTCTTCGTCGTGCGCGCGGCGCTCGGCTTCCGCGCCGCCGAGCCGGAGGCGCTGCGCGCGGGCGTCGCCGCTGTGTCGGTCGGCGCCTCGGACGCGGACTCGGTCGCCGGGGCGGTGGATGTCGTGACGGTCGGTTTCGTGACGCCGGCTTTCGCCCCGGTGACCTTCGCCGCGGTCGGCTTCGCGGCGCCCGCCTTCGACGCGGTCGTCTTGGATGCGGTCGCTTTCGATGCCGTCGCCTTCGTGGTGCGCGCCGCCGCGGGCGTCTTGGTGGTGCGCGCGGTCGATGCCGCGCTCTTGGTGGTGCGCGCGGACGAGGCCGGCGTCCGGGCCGCGCTCGCGGCGCGCGGGGTGCTCGGCTTCGCCGTGCGTGCCGGCGTCGTGGGCGCGTCGGATTCGTCGGAGGGGGACGCCGGAGCGCCCGCCGCAGCCGCAGGCTTCTTCGCCGCGGCGCCGGTCGTCCGGGGTGCGCGCGCCGGTCGCCGGGGTGCCGCGGGCGGGGACGTTTCTTCCCCCGGGGCGGCGGCGTCATCGGGCGCGGGCACGTCGGAGCCGGGGGTGGGATCTGTCACCCCACCAACGTATCAACCCGCTCCGACCGATCCCCCCGTCGACGTCTCCGAACGTCGCCGTGCGACGCGACGACGGGGTACACCTTTTGTCACGAATCCACAACGGGACGGCCCTGCCCTGCACGTTCCCAGGTGCTCTGGCTAGCATGGGGGCGGCACGAAGGAGTGTCGCGTCGGTGAACCGACCGTGAACTTCCCACTCCAGGAGCAATCAATGAGACTTCAGACAGTGATCCTCGCCGCCGGCATGGGGTCGCGCTTGGGCCGCAGCCTGCCCAAGCCGCTGACCGAGCTGAGCGACGGACGCAGCATCATGCGTCAGCAGCACGACAACATCGCGGCGGCCTTCGGCGACGACGCCAAGATCACCACCGTGGTCGGCTACCGCGCCGAGACCATCGTCGACGCGTTCCCCGCGGCGGACTACGTCTACAACGAGCGCTACGACCAGACGAACACGTCGAAGAGCCTCCTGCGCGCCCTGGCGGCGACCGGACGCGCGGGCGTGCTCTGGATGAACGGCGACGTCGTGTTCGACCCGCGTGTGCTCGGCCGCGCCGTCGAGCTGATCGAGCGCGACCAGTCGTTCGTCACCGTCAACACCTCGAAGGTGAGCGACGAAGAAGTCAAGTACACGACGACGCCCGAGGGCTTCATCAAGGAGCTGTCCAAGACGGTCCGCGGCGGCATCGGCGAGGCCGTCGGCATCAACTACATCTCGAAGCAGGACAAGCGGGCGTTCATGCACCACCTGACCCGCGTCGACGATCAGGACTATTTCGAGCGCGGCCTCGAGCTCGCCATCCAGCACGACGGCCTGCTGCTGGAGCCGCTCGACATCTCCGACCTGTACGCCGTCGAGGTGGACTTCGCCGAAGACCTCGAGCGGGCGAACCTCTACGTCTGAGTCGCCTCAGCCCGCGCTCAGCACGGGACTCTAGGCTCACCGCGTGGCTGACAAAGCGCATCGCATCCATTCGCTTCCCGCCGACGCCCCCTGGCAGGGCGGGCTCCCCCCGCAGGGGTCGGCCGAGCATCCGTTGACGGTGCGCGCCCTCGACCGCGTGCTGTCGATCCAGCGGCCCGCCGTGCTGGCGCATCTGCGCAGCGTCCGTCTGCGTCATCCCGACGCCTCGACGCTCGACATCGTGCGCATCCTCGAGCGGCGCTACCTCGCCGCCGTCACCACGGGAGGCGCGGCGGTGGGTGCGACGGCCGTCGTCCCCGGGATCGGCACGGGCGTGACGCTCGCTCTCAGCGGCGTCGAGACGCTCGGGTTCCTCGAAGCCAGCGCGCTCTTCGCCCAGTCCGTCGCGGAGGTGCACGGCATCGCGGTCGACGACCCCGACCGCGCGCGAGCGCTGGTGCTCACCCTCCTGCTGGGCAAGGAGGGCGTGGCGCTGGTCACCCAGCTCGCCGGGCAGGCCTCCGGCCGCGGCCCCACACGCACCGCCTACTGGGGCGAGCTCGTCACCAAGACGCTCCCCCGCGCCGCCGTCGGCCCCCTGGTCGATCGCCTGAAGACCTCGTTCCTGCATCGCTTCGCCGTCCGCGGCGGCGCGTCCTGGTTGGGCAAGGCGCTGCCGTTCGGCGTCGGCGCCGCGGTCGGGGGCGCCGGCAACCACGTGCTCGGACGCCGGGTCGTGACCACCTCGCGTCAGGCCTTCGGGATGCCGCCGGTCATGCTGCCCGCCGCGCTGGAGCCGCGCCCCGGAGCGGTGCGCCTGGAGGCCCGGGCGGGTTCCGGTGTCGCGCGGGTGGGCGGCGCCGTGGCGGGAGCGGCCGGCGGAGCGGCCCGTGGTGCGCGGCGCGCGGCCCGCGGCATCGGCTCGGCCACGCGACGCGCCGGATCGGCGCTCACCCCCGGGCGCCGCTCGCTGGAGGCTGACGCGAACGACGATGCCTCGCAGGACCCCGACGACACGAGGACGCCCGCTCCCGAGGCCTAGTCCGCCGAACGCGTCACTCCTGCGCGTCGAGCTCGGCTTCGCCGTCGATCTCGTCGGCCTCGCCGCCCGTGCGCGCGTGCCACACATCCCACTCGTCCATGAGGCGGGCGATCGCCGCGTGGAAACGCGCGGTCGGGGCGCCCGGCGTCGTGTCGCCGAAGTAGTGCCGCACCCAGTGCTCGAGGCGGGAGACGGACTCGGGATCGTCGAGCAGCGCCGTGGTGCGCTCGATGATCCGGTCGGACTCCGCCGCATCCAGCCAGTCGCACGCCGACAGATAGCCGTTCGTGTCGACGATGGCCCGCTCGTCGGCCGGCCGCGTCACGAACAGCGGTCGATCGGCGGCGAGACGGTCGTAGACCATGGCCGAGATGTCGACGACGGCGGCGTCCGCCGCGGCGAGCTGCCAGCCGAGTTCTGGGCCGTCGTCGAAGACGTGGTGCGCGGTCGGGTCGGCGGCGTTGGCCGCCTCGATGGCGGCAACGATCCGCCGGTGGGCGTCGCCGTAGGCCTTGTCGACCACACCGCTGCGGGGGTGCGGGCGGTAGATCAGGCGGTGCGCGGGCGACGCCAGCAGCGCCGCCGTCAGCGCCTCGCCGTGCGTCGCGATCGATCCGTAGTGGGCCGAGGGCCGGTCGCCCTCCCAGGTGGGGGCGTAGAGCACGACGGTGCGCTCGTCCTCCGGGTACGGCAGCGTCCCGGAGTAGTGGTCGGCCTGCGGACGCCCGATCTCGATCGTGCGCCGCTCGAGGTCGTAGTCCCACAGCACCCGTCCGAGACGCTCGCGCGCCGCATCCCCGGCGACGAAGGCGTAGTCGTACGCCTTGAACTGGTTCGTGGTCATGTACATCTTGTCGGACTCGCCGTGGTTGATGAACACGTGCCACCGGCGGCCGTAGCGGAACATCTGGAAGTTGCGGGTGTTCTGGTTCACGTACAGGACGACGCGGATGTCCTGGTCGGCGATGTAGCGCTCCAGGTCGCGCACGGTCGGCACGAACGCCACCGGCAGCCCGCTCTCGCGCTGCAGCGCCCTCGCCCCGGTCGCGGCGCGGCTGAGCACGACCACGGGCCAGGTGCCCGCCAGCTCCTGCAGCGGCTTGTACCACTGCCGCATCTGGTACATGTTGACGGCGCCGTCGGCGAAGTACACCGCGACGCGGAAGCGATGGGACGGATGCGGCGTCTGCCGGGCGGCCCGGGCGCGGACCTCCTGCCCGGCGCGACGGTTGTCGAGAGCTTTCCGCAGGAGGCCTCGAGCGGTGCGGAGGTCAGATGCGATACCCATCCTTCCAGCGTAAGCGAGGCCGCCCGTGGGATGATCGTCGGATGCATGTCGACCCCGGAGGAGCCAGGGACGCGCCCCTGCCGAAGCCGGATGCGGGCGTGTCGTTCGTCATGCCGGTGCTGAACGAGGCGGGTTACCTGGAGCGCGCGGTGCGCACCGTCCTCACACAGGACGTGCCGGGCCCGATGGAGCTGGTGCTCGCTCTCGGGCCGTCCTCCGACGACACGACGGCGATCGCGCGGCGTCTGGCCGACGAGGATCCGCGCATCGTGCTCGTCGACAATCCCGAGGCCGACATCCCGACCGGACTCAATCTCGCGATCGCCGCGAGCACTCTGCCCACGATCGTCCGTGTCGACGCGCACTCCGAGCTCACCCCCGGCTACACCCAGCGCGCCCTTGCGACGCTCGCCCGCGTCCGCGCCGCGAACGTGGGCGGCGTCATGCGCGCCGACGGCCGCGCCCCCTTCCAGCGGGCGGTCGCCCGGGCGTACAACTCGCCGTTCGGCCTCGGCGGCGGCGCCTACCACGGCGGCACCCGTGAGAGCGCGGCGGAATCCGCCTATCTCGGCGTGATGCGCCGCTCGGTCCTCGAGGAGGTCGGCGGGTTCGACGAGTCGCTCCGCCGCGGCGAGGACTGGGAGCTGAACCTCCGCATCCGCCGCGCCGGATACCGGGTGTGGTTCGACCCGGAGCTGTCGGTGACCTACTGGCCGCGCGAGAGCTGGACGCGTCTGGTGCGTCAGTTCCGGGCGACCGGCGCGTGGCGCGGCGAGCTCGTACGCCGCTACGGCCGCCGCAACTCGCTGCGCTTCTTCGCCCCGCCGATCCTCGTCGCCGTGACCGTGGCGGCCGTCATCGTGGGCGCGCTCCAGCTCACGGGCGTGCTCACCGGGGTGGGCGGGCTCATCGCGTCGGTCGTCTACCTGCCGCTCGTCGCCTACGCGCTGCTCGTCGTGGCGGTCGCCGCGGGATCCGGCGGCGGGCGCGGATGGCGCGACAAGCTCTGGACGATGGGCGTCCTGCCCTCGATGCACCTGTCGTGGGGCGCGGGTTTCATCCAGGGCATCGTGACCGGCGCGCGCGACACCGTCGACACCTCGCGGCTCGGCACGCGGAACACCCCGCTGCCGTAAGCCGCGGCGCCCGCGCCGGATCAGTCGCCGAGAAGACCCTGGTCGAGGATCCGTGCGACGACGCGCTCGGCCGCCTCGCCGTCGTCCCGGCCGTTGAACACGCGCTGCCAGTCCGCGTAGCGCTGGGCGTACTCCGCCGAGGTGTCGGCGAGCAGCGCCGAGGTCAGCATCTCCTGCGTGCGGACGATGGGCCCCGGAGCGCGTGCGGTCAGATCGAAGTAGAAGCCGCGCAGGTGCCCCCGGTAGTGCTCGAGGTCGGGCACCAGGAAGTACACGGGCTTGCCGGTCACGGTGAAATCGAACACGACCGAGGAGTAGTCGGTGACGAGCGCGTCGGCCGCGAGCAGCAGCTGCGCGGTGTCGGGGAAGCCGGTCACGTCGATCACGCGCGCGCCCTCGGCATCCCGACCCGGGATGAGCGTGCGGGAGTGTCCGCGCACGAGCACCACGGCCCCGGTGTCGTCGGCGAGGCGCTGCGCGTCGAGGAAGTCGACCATCTGCTCGCGATCGTCGCGCCAGGTGGGCGCGTAGAGGATCACGCTCTCGTCGGCGGCGATGCCGAGGCGGCCGCGCACATCCGCGGCGTCTCCGGTGCGCAGCACGTCGTTGCGCGGGTAGCCCTCGACCCAGATCGGGCGGCGGAAGAACGCGTAGGCCTTGCGCAGCACCCCGGCGGCGTACGGGTTCTGCGCGAGCAGGACGTCCCACCGCCGCGACTCCCGGACGACGGCGAGCATGCGCCGCGGGTCGAACCCGGGGCGGTGCAGCGCGAGCCGCTTCAGCGGGGTGCCGTGCCAGGTCTGCAGCACATGCTGACCGGGGCGGCGCACGTAGCGACGGCGCAGCCAGTCGTTCACGACGAGGAGCCGCGACACCGCACGGGCGCGCCACCACTCGGGGCTTCCCTCGACCACGGCGACCGCGCCCTCGGGGATCGCGACCGAGAGATCGACCACGCTCCAGTAGCGGGTCATACCCGGACGGCGACGCACGAGCTCCCGGTCGATCGCGAGCGGGTTGCAGCTGGCGTTGCGGCCGTAGAAGCTCTCGAAGAACACGGCGTCCTCCAGCGGTGCCCGCCCCGAGACGTAGGCGCGCTCCGCGGCCGCGCGTTCCTCATCCGACCCCCGCAGCGGGGCGATCGTCAGGGTCCACCCGTCGAGCTCCGCGTGCATGCCGTTCCGGTGCGGCGCCTCCGGGGCCTCGGGCGCCGCGGGCGGCGTCGCGCCGTCGGCCGGCGATACCCGCACGTCGTAGCGCCCGGACGGCAGCGGCAGCACGGCCCCGCCCCAGCGGGACGCGGTGAGCGGGATCGTCGCGGACCAGGTCTTTCCGCGCCCGGTGAGCCGGGCAGCGGTCCGCGCCCGCGCGCCCACCAGTTCGACGCGGGCGGGCCGGGGGCCGTCGCCGCGCAGGATGAGGACGGCATCGGCGCCGTCGCCCCAGCTCGCCGTGGTCATACGGTGTCCTTCCGAGAGGTCGCTCGAGGGTGTCGGGTGGCGTCCACGATGGCCCGGTACACGCGGTGCGCGTTGCGGCCGTCGCGGAACGCGTGTACCCGCGCATCCAGTCGCCGCGCCTGTTCGATGCGCGCACAACGGCTCTCGTCGTCGCCGAGGATGCGGTCCAGCTGCGCCGCTGCCTCGGCCCAGGTCGTGGCCGGGTCGTCACCGGCGACATCCGCATAGGTGCCGTAGAAGCCCCGCCGGGCGGCGTACGCGGCCTCATCCGGCGCCAGGTACACGACCGGAAGCGGCACGAGCGAGGAGTCGTACGCGAGCGAGGAGTAGTCGGTGATGAGGACGTCGAGTCCGGAGAGGAGCGGCGTGACATCGGCGACGAGGTCGCTGCCGAGCAACCTCACCCGCGGGTCGGGCACGGGCGGGGTGTACTCCCCCGCACCCAGCGGATGCGAGCGCACGAGCAGGATCGCGTCGTGCCGGTCGAGGAGCGCACCCAGGAGCGCCCAGTCCTCCGGTGCGGGGATCGCCGGATCGGCGTCGCCGTCGCGCCAGGTGGGCGCGTAGAGCAGCAGACGACCGTCCCCGATCGGCCCCGTCGCCTCGGCGATCGCCGTGCGGGCACGATCGCGGCGCTCCTCGGGCGACCCCTGCGACAGCACGTCGACACGCGGCTCCCCCAACACCGGGACGCTCTCGTCCGGCAGCGAGAACGCCGACTCGAGACGCGCACGCACCAGATGGGAGGCGGCCGGGAGCAGGCGGATGCGGCGCGTCGCGGAGCGGTACATCACACCGATCAGACGGCGCATCGCTTCCTGATCGGGCAGGATGGCGCTGCGCACCGTCTCGGGCGAGTCGATGCCGATCCGCTTGAGCGGGATCCCATGCCACAGCTGCACGATGTAGGCACCCGAGACGCCGTATCGGTTGACGTCGCCGAATCCGTGCGTCACGACGACGACACCGGCCCGCGCCGTGCGCCAGAGCCCCCGCCAGGAGTGCTTGGGCACCGTGCGGATCCCGAGCGCGGCGGCCGCGCGCTCCTGCGCGACGCCGTCGGTCAGCCAGACGGTGCGCTGCTCGCGCGGCTGCGTCTCGCGCCAGAGCGCCAAGGCGCCCTCCGTCACTCCCGCGGCGCTCCCGAACACCCACTGATCGCGCGCCCGCGGCACGACGAGGGTGAGAAGTCGCCCCGCGGCATACAGCGGGAGCGCGAGGAGCTTCCTCGCGTTCCCGTCGCCGAACGAGAAGGACGCCACCTCGCGAGCCTATCGCGAGGTGGCGTCCGGGATTCGGCGCCCGTGCGGGCGGCGGATCCGTGTTACTGCAGCGTGCCGAGCGTCACGTCGGTCGTGCGCGTCTGCCCGTCGCGGACGTACGTGACCTCGACCTCCGCACCGCCCGCGGCGGCCCGCACCTGGGCCGTCAGGTCGATGGCGTCCGAGATCGGCACGCCGTCGAACGCGGTGACGATGTCACCCGACTGGATCCCCGCCGCGGCCGCGGCGCTGCCGTCGGTCACGTCGGCGATCGCTGCGCCCTCGATCGTGGCGTTCTCGAGGCTCGCGGCATCCTGCACCGTGGCCCCCAGCAGGCCGTGGGTGGCGGACCCGTTCGCGATGATCTCGTCGGCGATGCGCTGCGCGATGTTCGAGGGGATCGCGAAGCCGACGCCGATGTTGCCGGACTGACCCGAGCTCGTGCCGCCCGAGGAGGCGATCGCGACGTTGATGCCAATCAGGTCGCCGTTCTTGTCGACCAGCGCGCCGCCGGAGTTTCCGGGGTTGATCGCCGCGTCGGTCTGGATGACGGCGATCTTGATGGTCGAGCTCGCCGTCGAGGAGCCCGACTGGCCCTGTCCGAAGTCGAACTGGAACGGACCGCCCTGCTGGCCCTCGTCGTCCTGGCTGGAGGAGTCCTCGGGGGCGGCGGAGGAGGCGATCTCGATCGACCGGTTCAGCGCGCTCACGATGCCCGTGGTCACGGTGTTGTCGAGGCCGAGCGGCGCGCCGAGCGCCATGGTGTCCTCGCCCACGTTGAGGTCGCTCGAATCCGCGAACTCGATCGGGGTCAGCCCGCTCGCGTCCTCGAGCTTGATGACGGCGAGGTCGTAGGTCGGGTCGGTGCCGACGATGCTCGCGCGGTACACACGACCGTCCGAGGTCGTGACGCTGACGGTCGCGTCGGCGGTCGCGCCGTCGAGGGTGACCACGTGCGTGTTCGTGAGGACATAGCCGTCCTCCGAGAGGACGACGCCCGACCCGGTGCCGCCGCCGCTCGAGGATCGCGCCGAGATCGTCACGACGCTCGGCAGCGCCTTGGCGGCGACCGCCGAGACCTGGTTGACGTCGTCGGTGTCGTTGACCGTGACGACGGTGGGGCTGCTGGCCGCGGTCGTCTCGGAGCCGCCCCAGAGGTTGAGCCCGGCGTAGGTGCCGCCGATGCCGGCCGCACCGCCCACGAGGGCTGCCGCGACGAGGAGGCCGACGGCCTTGCCGACGCCGCCGGACTTCTTGGCCGCGGGAGCGGCGGGCTTCGGCGCCTCGCCCAGCGGGAGGGTGGGCGCGGTCTGCCCGGGAGCACCGAAGGCGGCCCCGGGGGCTGCGGCGTACGGCGGACGGGCGCCGGCGTGCGCGGCCGGGTACGGCGGGCGCGGCGGCATCGCGGGCGCCGGGTAGGGCGCGCCGGCGGGCCGCGCGGGGCCGACGGGTGCGCCGGATGCCGGCGGCACCGGTGCCGCGGGGGCCGACGGGGCGGGGCCGGCGGCGGGCGCAGGCGTCGCTGCGGCGGGCGTCGCGGCGGGCGTCGTGGGCTGCGAAGCGTCGTCGGCGGGTTCGGGGCGGACGCCCTCGGTGTCACTCATGGTTGCTCCTTCTGACAGGCATTCATCACCCTGACGTCCATGTCTGTGCGTTGGCTATGGCGGCCATGGGACGCGCCTATGCGACTAACCTGTGTCGAATGCGAAACCCGAGCGGTGGCTGGCAGCGTGTGGCGTCGAGCACGGGGCTCCTGGCCGCCGACGGCTCGTCCTCTCCCACCATCTTCGCCGAGATGAGCGCCCTTGCGGCCGAAACGGGCGCAATCAACCTGGGACAGGGGTTCCCGGATGAGGATGGGCCCGCCGAGGTGCTCGAGGCGGCTCGCGCGGCGATCGCGTCGGGAGTCAACCAGTACCCGCCCGGCCGCGGCACCGCCGACCTCCGCGCCGCGATCGCCGAGCATCAGGCCCGGTTCTACGGGCTGGCCGTCGACCCCGACCGCGAGGTGCTCGTCACCGCGGGCGCGACGGAGGCGCTGGCGGCGACGCTCCTGGCCGTCCTCGAGCCCGGAGACGAGGTCGTCGTCTTCGAGCCGTTCTACGACGCGTACGCCGCGGGGGTCGCTCTGGCCGGCGGCGTCCTGGTGACCGTGCCGCTGCTCTGGCCCACGTTCCAGCCCGACCTGGACGAGCTGCGCCGCGCCGTCGGCGACCGCACGCGCGTCATCCTGGTCAACGACCCGCACAACCCCACCGGCGTCGTCTTCGACGACGAGGTGCGCCGGGAGGTCGTGCGGCTGGCGCACCGGCACGACGCGCTGATCGTGACCGACGAGGTCTACGAGCACCTCGTGTTCGACGGCCGGACGCACGTGCCGATCGCGACGGTTCCGGAGGCGCGGGAGCGCACCATCACGATCTCGTCCGGCGGGAAGACGTTCTCGACCACGGGGTGGAAGATCGGCTGGGTCATCGCGCCGCCGGCGCTGATCGACATGATCCTGACCGTGAAGCAGTTCCTCACCTACGTCAACGGCTCCCCCTTCCAGCCCGCGATCGCGGTGGGGCTGCGCCTGCCCGACGCCTTCTTCCGCGGGATCGCCGCCGTCCTCGAGCGCAAACGCGATCTGCTGCGCAGCGGGCTCGCCGCCGCGGGGCTGCCGACCTTCCGCGCGGCGGGCTCGTACTTCACCGTCGCGGACGCCTCGGAGCTGGGCGTCGAGGACGCGCGGGCGTTCTGCCTCGAGCTCCCCGCACGTGCCGGTGTCGTCGCCATCCCGCTCGCGGCGTTCGTCACGACGGCGCATCGCGCGCGCTACGCGCCGCTGGTGCGGTTCGCGGCCTGCAAGCGGGTCGACGTCATCGAGGACGCGACGCGCCGGCTCGCGGCGTCACGCTGAGGGCGCGGTGTCGTCGGCGATCACGCGATAGCGCCGGAGCCGCAACGCCGGGTTGAGCGCGCGCACCCGGTCGATCTCGTCGCGTTCGATCCGCGCCAGGGCGATCCCCTGCCCGACCCCGATGCCGGCGACGGTCACCCCCTGCGGATCGATGATCGCGGAGCGCCCCACGCCCAAGGGCGGCGGGTGGTCCGCCGCCGCCACGTACACGGTGTTCTCGATCGCCCGCGCCTGCAGCAGGGTGTCCCACTGCTGCTCCTTGAGCGGGCCGCGCACCCACTCGGCCGGCACGAGGACGACGTCGGCACCCGCATCCACCAACCGCCGCGCGGCTTCGGGGAACCGCAGGTCGTAACAGGTCATGATGCCGCAGGCGAAGCCGTCCACCGTCACGAGCTGCGGGGCGTCGAGCGCGCCCGGGGCGACCCAGTCCGACTCGCGCTGACCGAACGCGTCGTAGAGGTGCTGCTTGCGGTAGTGGGCGACCAGGCCCCCGGCCCCCACCGCGACGACCGTGTTGTGCACTCGCCGGCCGTCGGCCGCGCGTTCCACCATGCCCGCCACGAGCGTCGCGTCGATCCGCCCCGCGATCGTCTCGAGCGTCCGCACGAACGGACCGTCGAGATCCTCGGCGGCCTCGCGGAGCGACGCGTCGAAGGGGTCGGTGAAGAAGCTGCTGTACTCCGGCAGCACGATCAGTCGGGCGCCGCGCGCTGCCGCGTCGCCCGCCAGGCGCTCGACCTCGCGGAGGTTCGCCTCGCGATCGGATGTCGGCGCGAACTGCGCGACGGCGAGAGCGAGGGATGCGGGCACTCCCCCATCCTCCCGACTGCGATCGAGGACGGCAAGCGCGTCCCGATTCGCCTGCTCTCAGAATCCGTGCTAGGTTTACTTCTTGTGCCGCGGGGTGGAGCAGTTCGGTAGCTCGCTGGGCTCATAACCCAGAGGTCGCAGGTTCAAATCCTGTCCCCGCAACAAAAAGAAGAAGGCGTCCCTCCGGGGGCGCCTTCTTCGCGTGGTGCCCATGTGCGCCGTCGCGACGACCCCGAGGCCGTCCTGCGCTACTCCTCGGTGTCGATGGCGACAGAGATGCGGTCAAGGAAATCCGAGATCACGACGAGTTCTTCGGACGAGTACTCCTCGGCCACGGTCCGCATCGCGACGATGCTGTCGCGGAAATGGAGCATGAACTCGTGCCGCGACTTGTCGGTCAGACCGATCACCCGCGCCCGTCCGTCGTGCGGGTGCGGCAGCCGCACGACGTGCCCGCTCCCGGACAACCGGTCGATGAGCTTCGTCGTCGAGGCGGTCGAGATCCGCAGATGCCGCGCGATGTCGTGCGGGCTCACGGACTGCTCCCGCTGCTCGCGGATGATGAGCATGCGGATGGCGGCGAGGTCGGTGGCATTCATGTCCATGTCGCCCTTCATGCCGCTGTACATGCGGTCCATGGCGTCGCTGAACGCTCGGATCCCGGCCAGGACCTCCCAGACGGCGCGATCACGCGCGCTCATCGCAGCGCTATCACGCGGTTCAGCCATGTGGACACCCTCGAGCCTCGTCTGTATCGTTTATCGAACTCGCTAGATAAACTAGCAAACGGGAGGGCTCATGAACACGACCGATGATGTCGTTCTGGTCGACGATGAGGGCAACGAGATCGGAACGGCCCCCAAGAGCAGCGTGCACGGCACCGACACGGCCCTGCACCTGGCGTTCTCGTGCCACGTCCGCGACGACGAGGGGCGCGTGCTCGTGACCCGTCGCGCCCTCGAGAAGCGCACCTGGCCGGGCGTGTGGACCAACTCGTTCTGCGGTCACCCGCGCCCCGCCGAGCCGCTCCTGCACGCCGTCAAGCGCCATGCGGAGTCCGAGCTGGGCCTGCAGCTGGCCGACATCGAGCTCGCCCTCCCGCTCTTCCGCTACCGCGCGACCGATGCCAGCGGCATCGTCGAGCACGAGATCTGCCCGGTGTACACGGCCCGCGCCGCGTCCCCGCTCACGCCGAACCCGAACGAGGTCGTCGAGACCCGCTGGGTGGAGCCGAGCGAGCTCGTGGCGGCGCTCGACGCCGCACCGTGGGCGTTCAGCCCGTGGCTGGTGCTGCAGGCGCAACAGCTCGACCTCTTCACGTCGGCACGACGCAGCACCCCGGTGGCCGCTCGATGATCGACGCCCTCTCCCCCGCCGTCCGCGCCGGGATCGACGACGCCGTCGACGGCGCCCTGGCTCGCATCCGCGACCGCGCACGCGGGCTCGGCGAGGGCTTCGACGTGCTGGCGGCCGCCGTGACCCGCGCGGCGAGCGGGGGCAAGCGGTTCCGCCCCGCGAACGTGGTGGCGGCGTACCAGGCCTTCGACGGACGCGACGAGGGACTGCCGGCCGTGTACCAGGTGGCGGCCGCGTTCGAGCTCCTGCACGCGGCGTTCGTCGTGCACGACGACGTCATCGACCACGATCTCGAGCGCCGCGGCGCCCCCAACATCGCGGGCGAGTTCGAGGTGCGCGGGGCCGCGCTCGGAGCGGATGCGACCGGCCGATCCGATCTCGGCACCGCCGCCGCGATCCTCGGCGGCGACCTGCTCCTCTACGAAGCGACACGGCTCATCGCCCTCGCCGACGTGCCGAGCACCGTCCGGGCGTCCCTCATGGGACTGTTCGACGACGCGGTGACGGTGTCGGCGGCGGGCGAGCTGGCCGACGTCGAGAACGCGCTGGGAGCGGGCGACCTCGGCGCCGACGACGTGCTGACGACGGCGCACGACAAGACGGCCGTGTACTCGTTCGACGCCCCCCTGCGGGCCGGCGCCATGCTCGCAGGGGCGGACGACGCCGTCCTCACCGCGCTGAGCGTCAGCGGCGGCCGCCTGGGCCTCGCGTTCCAGCTGGTCGACGACCTGATCGGCGCCTTCGGCACCACCGTGCAGACCGGGCGCGACGTGGGCGTGGATCTCCGTGCCGCCAAGCGCACGCCCCTGATCTCGCTCGCGCGGCAGAGCCCCACCTGGGATGCGGTGAGCGAAGCCCTGGCGGTCGCCCACACCGGACCCGTCGCCGTCCTCCAGGCGCAGCGGGTGCTCGATGCGAGCGGCGCGCGTGAACGGCTCGCGACCCTGATCGCTGGCACACTGGATGCGGCGCGCACCGCGGCGTCGGATCTGCCCGAACCCGCCCACCGTCTCATCGATCAGCTCGCCGTCCGAATCGGAGAACGCATCCCGTGAGTCCACGTGACGACACCGCGACCGGCCTCCGGTTGTACGACAGGACGGCCGTGGGTGCCGCGGCATCCGTCATCCGCGCCTACTCGACCTCGTTCTCGCTCGCGACGCGCCTGCTCGGCCCCCGGCCCCGCCCGCATGTCCGCAACGTCTACGCCCTCGTGCGGGTCGCGGACGAGATCGTCGACGGTCCCGCCGAGGAGGCGGGACTCGACGCGGCCGCACGCGGCGCCGTGCTCGACGCGCTCGAGCAGGAGACGCGGGATGCCGTCGCCCGCGGCTTCAGCGCCAACCTCGTCGTGCACGCCTTCGCGCTGACCGCCCGCGAGTGCGGGATCGACGAGTCGCTCACCGGCCCCTTCTTCGCGTCGATGCGCACCGACCTCACCGCCACCGCGCACGACGACAGCTCGCACGACGCCTACGTCTACGGCTCGGCCGAGGTCGTCGGGCTCATGTGCCTCGCCGTCTTCGAGAACGCGGGGCGGCGGCGCCCCACTCCTCCCCCCGCCGAGCTCGTCGCGGGCGCGCGGGCGCTGGGTCGGGCCTTCCAGGACGTCAACTTCCTCCGCGACCTCGACCACGACGCCGGGGCGCTGGGGCGCGACTACCTGGGGGTCGACGGCACGCGGCGCACCCGCGACGACGTGCTCGACCGCATCGACGACGACCTGGCCCTCGCCGCCGGGATGATCCCGGAGCTCCCCTCGGACTGCCGGCGCGCGGTCACCGCCGCCCACGACCTCTTCGCCGCCCTGTCCGAGAAGCTCCGCCACGACCGCGGCACCGAGCGCGTCAGCGTTCCCGCACGACAGAAGGCCGCCCTCGCGGCCCGCGCCTGGTGGGGCGCCGAGCCCCGCGGGAGCCGACGATGAGCGCGCAGCGGGCGGTCGTCATCGGCGGCGGGATCGCGGGTCTGGCCACCGCGTCGCTCCTGAGCGACGAGGGCTACGCCGTGACCCTCCTCGAGGGGCGCGACGAGCTGGGCGGCCGTGCCGGCAGCTGGGAGCGCGACGGCTTCCGGTTCGACACCGGGCCGAGCTGGTACCTCATGCCCGAGGTGTTCGACCACTTCTTCCGCCTGCTCGGCACCACGTCCGCGCAGGAGCTGGACCTCGTGCCGCTCGAGCCCGCCTACCGCGTCTACGCGGAGTCCTCGCTGGACGGCGCTCCGCTCGACGTGGTGTCGGGTCGCGACGAGGTGCGGGCGCTGTTCGAGTCGATCGAGCCGGGGGCGGGCGCCGCACTCGACGCCTACCTCGACTCGGCGGGCGAGGCGTACGACCTCGCCGTCTCCCGCTTCCTCTACGACACCTACGAGTCCTACGGCAACCTCGCCGACCCGGCGGTCGTGCGGCGCCTCGGCACCCTCGCGTCGCTGCTGACCGTGCCGCTCCAGACGCGCATCGACAAGCGCTTCACCGACACGCGGCTGCGTCAGATCCTCGGGTACGCGGGCGTGTTCCTGGGCGGCTCGCCCTACGAGCTGCCCAGCCTGTACCACCTCATGAGCCACCTCGACCTCGACGACCAGGTGCGCTACCCGCGCGGCGGGTTCTCGGCCATGATCGAGGCCTTCGCGCGCCTGGCGCGTGGGCGCGGTGTGGTCGTCGAGACGGGTGCCGAGGTGGCCCGCATCCTGACCGAGGACGGTACCGCCCGCGGCGCCGTCACGACCGACGGCCGGCGTTTCGACGCCGACATCGTCGTCTCGACCGCCGACCTGCACCACACCGAGACGCGGATGCTGGCGCCCGCAGAGCGCACGTACCCCGAGAAGTGGTGGCAGAAGAAGACACCGAGCTACGGCGCGCTGCTCGTCCTCCTCGGGGTGCGCGGTGAGCTGCCCGCGCTCGCCCACCACACCCTGCTGTTCACCGAGGACTGGAAGAAGAACTTCGCCGCGATCTTCGGTGCCGACGCGCACATCCCCGACCCCGCCTCGCTCTACGTCTGCCGTCCCAGCGCGACCGACGACACGGTGGCCCCGGACGGTCACGAGAACCTCTTCGTGCTCGTACCCATCCCCGCAGATCCCGCACTCGGGCGCGGGGGCGCCGACGGCACCGGCGACGACGTCATCGAGCGCGCCGCCGATGCCGCCATCGACCAGATCGCCGCGTGGTGCGACATCCCCGACCTCCGTGAGCGCATCGTCGTGCGCCGAACGATCGCGCCCGGCGATTTCGAGGCCGACCTGCACGCCTGGCGTGGCAACGCGCTCGGTCTCGCCCACCCGCTGCGCCAGTCGGCCCTGTTCCGCCCGCGCAACGCATCGGGCAAGGTCGCCGGTCTCTACTACGCAGGCGCCTCGGTCCTGCCGGGCATCGGTCTGCCGATGTGCCTCATCTCGGCCGAGCTCGTGATCAAACGACTGCGCGGCGACCGCACCGCAGGGCCCCTGGCGGAACCCGCGACGGATCCGGCCTGATGCCGGGCGTGTACCTCGCCGCCATCCTGCTGAGCGCCGCCGGCATCGCCGCTCTCGACGCGCGATTCCGGTTGGCGCTGTGGGCGCGGCCCGGGCGCAGCGCGGCCGCGGTCGGCATCGGCACGCTCTTCTTCCTGGCGTGGGATGCGGTGGGCATCGCGACCGGCGTCTTCGTCAAGGGCGACAGCCCGCTGCTGCTCGGGATCGACCTCGCCCCGCACCTGCCGCTGGAGGAACCCGTGTTCCTCGCCTTCCTCTGCTATCTGGCGCTCGTCGTCCACGCGGCCGCGATGCGGATCCGGCCGCGGGCGCGGGCGCGGAAGGATCAGACGTGACCTACGCCCTCATCGTCGTGCCGTTCGTCCTGATCACCGCCGCGGTGACGCTGTGGAGCGCGCGGCGGCCGGGATTCGGACGCCGGATGCGCGCGTCGCTCGTCGCCGCCATCGTGCTGGTGGTGCTGACCGCCGTGTTCGACAACCTGATGATCGCCGCGGACCTGTTCACTTACCCCGAGACGCACCTCAGCGGCATCCGCATCGGCCTCGCGCCGATCGAGGACTTCTCCTACCCGATCTGCGCGGCCTTCGGCGTCCCCGCCGTGCTCGCGCTCCTTCCCCGTCGAGGAGACTCGTGACCGACCCCCGCCCCGCCGGCGTGCTGCGCACGCTGCTGCTGTCGTCGCGCCCCGTCAGCTGGATCAACACCGCGTTCCCCTTCGCCGCGGCGGTGCTGCTGACCACGCGCCAGATCGATCTGACCCTGATCCTCGGCACCCTGTTCTTCCTCGTGCCCTACAACCTGGCGATGTACGGGATCAACGACGTCTTCGACTACGAGTCGGACCTGCGCAACCCCCGCAAGGGCGGCGCGCACGGGGCGGTGCTCGACCGGCGCCTGCACACCATCACGCTGTGGGCGGCGGCGCTCACGTGCCTGCCCTTCGTGGTCTACCTCGTGGTCGTCGGCTCACCGTTGTCGTGGCTCGTGCTGGCGATCAGCCTGTTCTTCGTGGTGTTCTACTCGGCGCCGCCCCTGCGGCTCAAAGAGGTGCCGTTCGCCGATTCGATGACGAGCAGCATCCACTTCTTCTCCCCCGCCGTGTACGGCCTCGTGCTCGCCGGCGCCGAGTGGACGCCCGCGCTGGTCGCGATCATCGTGGCCTTCGCGATCTGGGGCGTCGCCTCGCACGCCTTCGGTGCGGTGCAGGACGTCACCGCGGACCGCGAGGCGGGGATCGCCTCGATCGCCACAGTGCGCGGCGCACGGTGGACCGTGCGCTTCGCTCTCACGGCGTACCTCGTCGCCGGTCTCGTCATGCTCCTGACGACGTGGCCAGGGCCGCTGGGCGCCCTGCTGGTCGTGCCGTACCTGCTCGCCCTGTGGCCGTATCGCAGCATCACCGACGAGACGTGCGAACGCGCGACGACCGGATGGCGCCGCTTCCTCTGGATCAACCAGATCGCCGGCTTCGGTGCGACCCTGCTGATGATCTGGTGGGCGCTGCTGACCGCGTGACGCCGTCGCGCTGACGGGATCGTCCCCCGGCAACGAAGAACGCCTCCCGCGCGATGCGGGAGGCGTTCTTCTGTCACGCGGGCGGGATCACTGCCCCTCAAGCTCCAGCAGGCGCTCGATGGCGGCGGTCAGTCGACCGTCGGCCTCGCCGTAGGCCGTCCAGTCACCGGCCTGCATCGCCGTGTTGCGGTCCAGCATGGCCTGCTGCGCGTCCTGCAGGGCCGCCTGGTAGTCGGCCGCGGGGATCGTCGGCGTGGTGGTGCCGCCGTCTTCCGGGGTCGGCGTCTCGGGGTCGGTCGGTGCGACCTCCTCGTCACCGGCGTTCGCACCCGAGTCGCCGCCGAACAGCGCGTTCAGCGCCTCGTTCAGCGTGTTCTCGAATGCGATCTCGGTACCGAAGGCGACCAGGACGCGCTGCAGCTGCGGCAACTGGGTGCCGCTGGAGGCCTGCACGAACACCGGCTGCACGTACAGCAGGCCACCGCCGACGGGCAACGTCAGCAGGTTTCCGTTGAGCACCTCGGACTGGCCCTGCTGCAGGATGTTGATCTGCGAGGACACACCCGGATCCGAGTTGAACGTGTTCTGCACCTGACCGGGGCCGGGCACCGTCGTGTCGGCTGTGATCTCGAGCAGTCGCAGCTTGCCGTAGTCCTCGCTCTTGACGCCGTCCTGGCCGCCCGCATCCGAGTCCACCGACAGGTAGCCCATCAGCACGTTGCGCGAATCGGCGCCCGTGGACTGCGGGATGAAGCTCGTGAACATCGAGTACTTCGGCGCCGGCTGACCGGGCATCTGCATGGTCAGGTAGTACGGCGGCTGGTTGACGTCGGGGTTCTGCGGGTCGGCCGGGGTCGACCACGCGTTGTCCCGCTCGTAGAGCGACAGCGCCGTGTCGACGTGGTACTCGCCGAGCATCGCGCGCTGCACCTTGAACAGGTCGGTCGGGTAGCGCACGTGGCTCATGAGATCGGCCGACATCTCGGTCATCGAGGTGAGCGTCGACGGGTAGACCTTCTGCCATGCCTGCAGCAGCGGGTCCTCTTCATCCCACGCGTACAACGTGACCGAGCCGTCGTAGGCGTCGACCGTGGCCTTGACCGAGTTGCGGATGTAGTTGACGTTGTCGAGCGCGACGCGCGGCGTCGGGTTGTTGGCGTCCTCGATGGCCTGCGACATGCTCGTCGCCGTCGAGTACGGGTACTGGTCGCTCGTCGTGTAGCCGTCGACGATCCAGACGATCCGGCCGTCCACGACGCTCGGGTACGGGTCGGAGTCCAGCGTCAGGTACGGCGCCGCCTTCTGCACGCGGGTCGCGGGGTCGCGGTCGTAGAGGATCTGCGACTCCTCGTTGATCGCGTCCGAGAACACGATCTGCTCCGACTGGAACTTGAGGGCGTAGATGAGCCGGTTGAACACGTTGCCGATCGACGGTCCGCCGTCGCCGTCAAACGTCGTACGGGTGTCGTTGCCGCCGTCGCTGCCCGACGGGTAGTCGAGTTCGATCGGGGCGGTGTCGGCCGGGGCGCCGACGATCGAGTACGCGGGCGAGTTCTCGCCGAAGTACACGCGCGGCTCGTAGTCCTGCTCCGTGAGGAAGCCGGTCGACGGGATGCCGCTCTCGATGAAGACCGGGTCTCCGTCGGTCGTGCGCTCGTTGCCCTTGGCGACCACCAGGCCGTAGCCGTGGGTGTAGACGAGGGTGGAGTTCTGCCACGAGGCCGCGTCGCCGAGCCCGTTGGTGTTGACCTCGCGCACCGAGACGATGGTGTCCTGCGACTGGCCGTCGATCTGATAGCGGTCGACGTCGAGCGGGTCGTCGAAGAAGTAGTACTGGCGGTACTGCTGCAGCTGACGCACGGTCGGCTGGATGATGGCCGGGTCCATGATGCGGATCGACGCGGTCGTCTCGGCGTCCGAGCGCAGCTGGCCGGGCTCGGCGTCGGTGACGGCGTCGTAGTCGGTCGTCTCGAGCCCGTCGATGCCGAACGCCGTCTTCGTCGCCTCGAGGTTGCGCTCGAAGTACGGCATCTCGAGGGCGCGCTGGTTGGGGCGCACCTGGACGGTGTTGACGATCCACGGGTAGGCGACGCCCACGACGAGGGACGTCACGACGAGCAGCGCGGTCGCGATCAGCGGGTAGCGCCAGCGGCCGATGACGGCCGTGACGAAGAAGAGGATGGCGACGATGATGGCGACGATAGAGAGGATCGCGAGCCCGGGGATCGTCGCGTTGACGGCCGTGTAGCTCGCGCCCGTGATCCGGTCGCCCGGCTCGGTCAACGTGCGGAACCGGTCGAGGAAGAGGCTGCCGGCCTGCAGCAGCAGATAGAGGCCGGCGATGACGGCGAGCTGGATGCGGGCGGGCTTGGAGATGCGGAGCTCACGCTGTCCGATGCGCACCGATCCGTAGAGGTACGAGACCAGCGCGGTGACGAGCAGGCTCACCAGCACCACGGCCGACGCGAAGCCCAGCAGGCCCGAGTAGAACGGCAGCGCGAAGAGATAGAAGCCGGTGTCGAGACCGAACTGCGGGTCGACCGTGTCGGTCTGCACGCCGTTGAGCCACAGCGCCGTGGTCTCCCACTGCGCGGACGCCGCGAACCCGGCGAAGAAGCCGAAGAAGATCGGGATCCCCCACATCGCGAGACGCCGGAGCGGCTCGACGACCTCCTGGTAGCGATCGAGCTGGGAGCTCAGCCGCACGTAGACGGGGCGGAGGCGGTAGGCCAGCTGGATGGCGATCCAGATCGGGATCGCCATGCCGAGGAAGCCCACGGCGAACATGGCCACGCGCGCCACCCACTGCGTCACGAGGACGGAGCTGATGCCGAGCTGGTCGTACCAGGCCCAGTCCGCGTAGAGGTTGGCGAAGAGGAAGAACGCCACGGCCAACGCGGCGACCACCCCGAGGGAGATCGCGATCACCCGCCGGGAGCGGTTTACGGGGACGGGCGTCGGCGCAGAGGTCGAAGTCACCCCTCCATCCTACGAGCGTCCTTCTGGGGGAACGCCGAGCGGATGCTGCGGAGATTGCCAGCGAGCAGAATCGCTCAGCGCGGCGGCGTCGCGCGGGCCCGCACCGCTACCATCGGGCGACCGCATGCACCGGCACAGCGCCGGTCAGGGGAGGAAGCATGTCCGCCATCCGACGCGTCGCGGCAGTGACCGTGACCGCCCTCCTCGCCGCGGGAGTCGTCTCCGCCGGCACCATCGTCGCCGCCGAGCCCGCCGCCGCCGTCTCGACGCCGGACGCGTTCGAGGTCACCCTGACCCCGCAGAGCCTGACCGACTCGTTCACGGTTCCTGCCTCATCCGGCCCGTTGGAGATCACCGTCTCGGGCGCCCCCGGCGTCGGGGCGGGCGGCGGTGCCGGCGCCTCGTATCGCTTCACGACGACCGCCTTCGAGCCCGGCACCGTGCTCGACGTGCGATTCGGTCCGCGGGCCGACGGCTTCTATCCCGCACTCTCCGCGGCCGCCGGCGGCACCGGCGCCAACACCGCCGGATCGGGCAGGGCGGGCGGAGACGCCACGATGATCCTGCGCCACCGCGATGCGATCTCGTGCGGCGATGCCGCGTCGCAGGTCGTGGCGATCGCCGGAGGCGGCGGCGGAGCGTCGGGCGGTTACGCGGTCGACGCGTCGTGGCTCACCTCCCGCGACGGATCGGCCGTGGGACGCGTCGTCGCCGGTCACCCCAGCCGCCAGTGGGATGCAGGGAGCCCGTGGTCCGTGCGCGCGGCCTGCGAGCCGGGCAGCGGCGCCCGGGGCGGCGAGAACGCGCAGGGCTACGGCTTCGCCCTCAACGGCGGCGGAGGCGGCGGCGGCGGGCTGAGCGCCGGGTGGGGCGGATCCGCCCAACGCGATGGCGAGCCCGCCCGGAGCGAGAGCGGGCCGGGGCGCATCCTGGACATCCTGGCCTCGGCGATCCGCCCGCACACCGTCATCGCGGCGACCGGGGGCGACGCGGGCACGAGCTATCTCGCCCCGAGCGCCTGCGGCGCGGCGTGCGGGGTACCCGCCATCAGCGCGCACACCGGCCCGGCGGCCGTGACGTTCCGGTGGACGCAGCAGCGCACGACGCGCATCGACGTCGACGGCGCGGTCGGCGCGGCAGTGGAACGCTCCGGATCCCTGACCGGCAAGGTCCGGCAGACGTGGCAGAACCAGGGGCGGGTCCTCGAGGACGGCATGATGGACGGCGTCGTCTCGGCCTGGCTCGGCGATCGTCTGATCGATCAGGCCAGGCCGCGTGACGGGCAGGGACGGTTCTCCCTCGATCTCGGCCGTGCGCTCGCGCGCGACGAACGCGCGGACGTCCGCCTGGAGTTCACCCCGGACACCCCGGCCGCGTACCGCGGCACGACCGGCACCTACCAGGTGGTGCTGCGCCCGTCGTACCCGTACTTCTCGATCGGAACCGTGACGCGACAGGATGCCGGCGGGACGACCTGGCTGCTCGTGCAGTTCTTCCCGGACACCCCGCCCAGCATCGCCGTCCAGAACCCCCCGCTCACCATCTCGACGCGCGCGCCGGGTGAGACGTCGTTCACCGCACGCGGGAGCGTGCAGACGTACACGGATGCCCGGAGCTCCTGCGCCCTCGTCGCCCTGGACGGGGTTCCCGGGCAGGAGATCGTCGCCTCCTTCGGCGGCGACGACTGGCACCGTGCCGCCGCATCCGCGCCCTATCGGCACACGCCGGGACCGGGCACCCGCGTGCAGGACACCTGGAACTGGTGCACGACGTCGAGCCTGCTGACGGCTCCGGCCGATTCCGCGGCGGAGCCCGATGCCGCGGCGACGAGCGCGGCGCGCACGGCGGCGGCTCCTGCGAGCGACGACGAGACCGCTGCCGCCGACATCGTCTGGGCGTCACCGACGGACGAGGTCGCCCCGGACGCACCGGTCGAGCTGGCCGTCGACGTGCGGCACGCCGGCGTCCCCACGGCGGAGGGCATCGTGGAGTTCCTGCTGGACGGCGTCCCCCTCGGGCAGGCGCAGGGCGACGCGCAGGGCCGGTTCCGACTCGCCCTCCCCGCGCCGGCGCCCGGTACGGCACAGGTCACGGCCGTCTACTCCGATCCCGCCGATGACACGGGGGAACGCTCGCACGCGGGCGGCGTCGCCTCCCACACGCTGCTCGTCGCGCCGCGAGCGGTGGAGGTGTCGGTCGACGTCGTCGGCATCGACACGGCGGCCCCCGGAGCCCCGGTGACCCTCCGCGCCACCGCGAGGTCCGCGTCGGGTCCGTCCCCGACGGGATCCATCTCGTTCTTCGACGACGAGCGGTACCTCGCCACCGTTCCGCTCGCGGCGGGAGCGGCCGTGCTGTCCGATGCGACGCTGGACGGGCTCACCAACACGGCACGCGCGGTGTTCGTCAGCGACGCGTCGTCGCGATTCGTCGCGGACGACGCGGCCTCCGCCGCCGACTACTCCCCCGTGACCACCACGGCGCGCCTGATCGTCGCGGGCACGGAGGCGTCAGCGGACGCCGACGGCGAGATCCTGCTCGACGTGCGCCGGACCGGCGGCACCGGCGCGGTCACCGGAGAGATGACGCTCTGGGACGGCGACACCCCTCTGCTCGTCCTCGACGACGACGACGCGGCCTCGTCGAGCGCGGACGGCGCCACGTGGGAGGTGCCGCTGTCGGCGCTGGCGCCGGGGAGCCACACGCTCTCCGCGGTCTTCACGGGAGAAGCGGGAGTGGACACGTCACGGTCCGAGGCGATCGCCTTCGAGGTGCGCGCGCGAGCCACGAGTGTGACCGCGCGCATCGCCGACGGGGCGCTGCGCGTCGAGGCATCGGTGGCGCAGGACGGCATCGGCTTAAGCGCGGGCGCGAGGCCGTCGGGTGTCGCCGCCGTCTTCGACGGCGACCGCCTGCTGGGGGTCGCGAAGGTCATCGACGGCACGGCATCCATCGTCGCGCCCGAAGGACGCGCGCTCCGGGTGGAGTTCCGGCCGCTCAGCACCGACCTCGCCGCGTCCGCTGCGCCCGTGCTCGCAGACGCGCTCGCGGCGACGGGCGCCCCGGACGCGTCGGCGTGGGGTGTCCTCGCGGTCGCCGGATTCGCCGCGGTGGCGGCCGGTGCGTGCCTGCAGCGCGTGCGCGTGCGACGCCGCTGAGCGCGCTCAGCTCGCGACGCAGGTCGGGAGCGATGCGACGTCGCCCCCGTCCGCGATCGTGTCGAGCGCCGAGACGGCGTCGTCGAGCGTCGCCACCGAGATGACCTGCAGCCCGTCGGGCACGTGACCGACGACCTCGTCGCAGTTGCGCTCGGGCGCCAGGAAGTAGTCGGCCCCGGCATCCTGGGCTCCCCAGAGCTTCTGCCGGATGCCGCCGATCGGGCCCACCGTGCCGTCCGCGGTGATGGTTCCCGTGCCCGCCACCTGCTGGCCGCCGTTGAGCTCGCCCGGGGTCAGCACGTCGATCATCCCGAGCGCGAACATCATGCCGGCGGACGGACCGCCGACGTTGTTGAGCTGCACCTCGACGTCGAACGGGAAGTCGTACGCGACAGAGAGCGAGATGCCCACCTGCCAGAGGCCGGCCGCCTCGCCGGTGCCGAGCTGCGGGGTGGCGGTCACGGTCTGCTCCACGCCGTCGCGATCGATGAGGAAGGACACGGGCTGCCCCTCGCCCTCGTTGATGATGACGCGCAGATCCTCGACGCGCGTGACCGGGGTGCCGTTGGCGGCGAGGATGACGTCGTCCTGCTCCAGGACGCCCGTCGCGGCGCTGCCCTCGGCGACGCCCGCGACGATCAGCTGCGGCGAGACGTCGTAGCCGAGATGGGTCAGGGCCGCCGCGCTCGCGTCGGCCTGCGAGTCCACCATCAGCGCGGTGTTCTGCTGCGCCCGCTGCTCGCTCGTCTGCCCCACGGCGAAGATCTGCTCGAGCGGCACGACCGCTTTGGTGGGATCGAACCACGCCAGCGCGACATCGACCCACGAGAGGCGGTGCTCGGGCGAGCCGACCACCTGCACCGTCAGCAGATCCAGCGATCCGCCGGTCGGATAGGTGTCGGCACCGTCGACCGAGATGAGCGGCAGGCTCTCGCCGTCCGGATCGGTGATGTCACCGAGCGTGTTGTACACCGGCCCCGGCCGCTCGATCACGTACGGGCTCGGCAGGAACGACATGCCCAGCAGCGCCACGAGCGCCACCACCAGCGCCCAGATTCCCGCGACGGTGGCACGCGGCAGACGGCGCCGCGGCGGGGCGGGCGCGAACGCCGGGTCCTCGAACAAACTCACAGTGCCTCTTTCATCGGCCGTTCGCGGCCGGCGTACGGCGACTTCGTGTTCGCCCGGCTGAGCGGTGTATCCCTGCGACTAGCGTAGAACGGGACGTTATCCCCCGGCTGAAAGGCGCCTGACGTGGCAGACGAGGACGACCGTAGCCCCGAGGAGCAGTTCCAGGAGCTCCTCCGGCAGTTGTTCGGCGCGGACGGAATGGATCCCGCGCAGCTCCAGCAGTTGCAGGGCATGGGCATCGACCCGGCCATGATGGCGCAGATGATGCAGCAGATGCAGAGCGCCTTCACCTCCTCCGACGGCTCGATCTCGTGGGATGTCGCCGAGCGGCAGGCCCTGCACATCGCCAATCAGAGCGATCTGGGCGTCGGCTCGGGCGACCGCGCCG
The DNA here is from genome assembly GCF_040685095.1 of Microbacterium sp. NPDC089189. Lineage (NCBI taxonomy): Bacteria > Bacillati > Actinomycetota > Actinomycetes > Micrococcales > Microbacteriaceae > Microbacterium > Microbacterium sp. NPDC089189. Next base: position 46,238 of record NZ_JBFBHG010000012.1, on the reverse strand, counting down.
ACCTCGACCAGGCGTTCTCGCTCGCGACGCTGTGGCTGGGCGAGGCCACCACGATCTCCGACCTCAGCGAGCAGCCGCGCGTGATCACGCGCGGCGCCTGGGTCGAGGCGACCATGCCGGTCTGGCGCGAGCTCGCCGAGCCCGTCGCGACGAGCATCGCCGACGCGCTCACCGCGACGCTCGCGGAGCAGGCACCCGAGGAGATGCAGGGCATGCTGCAGGGCGCCGGGCGCATGATGCGATCGGTCGGAGGCTCCCTCTTCGCCACTCAGCTCGGCCAGGTCGTGGGCCGGCTCTCGATGGAGGTCGTGAGCGGCGGCGACGTGGGCCTTCCCGTCATGCCCGCCGGTGTCGCCGGCATCCTGCCGCAGAACTTCGCCGACTTCGGCCAGGGGCTCGAGATCCCCGAAGACCAGCTCGCGCTGTACGTCGCGACCCGCGAGCTCGCCCACGCCCGCCTGTTCCGGCACGCGCGCTGGCTGCGCCTGGACGTCATCGCTCAGGTCACCGAGTTCGCCCGCGGCATCCACGTCGACACCGGTCGCCTCGAGGAGCTCGCCGAGAGCTTCGATCCGTCGCAGCCGGAGGAGCTCCAGCGCCTGCTCGAGAGCGGCGCGCTGCTCCCCGAGCGCAGCGAGCAGCAGACCGCGGCCCTCACCCGGCTCGAGAACCTCCTCGCCCTCATCGAGGGCTGGGTAGACGTGGTCACCGCCGACGCCACGGCTCGCCTGCCCAGCGCGGTGCGCGTGGCCGAGGTCGTGCGTCGCCGACGCGCGGTCGGCGGTCCCGCCGAGAAGGCGCTCGGGTCGCTCGTCGGGCTGGAGCTGCGCCCCCGACGGATGCGGGAGGCCGCTGCCATGTGGCGTGCGGTCACCGACGCCGTCGGCGTCGCGGCGCGCGACGCGCTGTGGGACTACCCCGACCTGCTGCCGGGATCCGAGGACATCGACGACCCGAGTGCGCTCATCGAGCGGCTCGCGGCACGCGCGCGGGGAGAAGAGCCCGCCCGCGACGCCTTCGACGAGGCGCTCGAGCAGCTGCTAGCCGAGGAGACCGGCGACGAGGGACCGCAGGGGCCCACTCCGGTGTGACCTCTCCTCCCCCGCACGTCAGCGCGGGGGTCCCCCTGTGGACAAGGCGGCGTCGAGGGCGGCGGCGGGCACACTCGACGCATGCTGCACCTCGATCCCTCCCGTCCGCCGGTGTGGCGTGACACGCGCACGTTGCAGTTCGGCGTTCCCCGCGGGCTGCGCCTGGTCGACCCGACGCCCTGGCAGGAGATCCTGCTGCGCAGCCTCGCCTCGGGTATCAGCGGCGAGGATGCGGTGGCGATCGCGTCGTCGTACGACGCCGACCGAGCGGCGGTCGAGGCGTTTCTGCACGCGCTCGACCCGGTGCTCGTGTCGGCGCCCGAGCGCCCCCGCGCCGCGCTACGGGTGGCGGACCCGATCGACGGCGCGATCGCCGTGCACGCGAGCCGCTTGCTCTCCGACCACATCGACCTCGTGCGGGATCCCGACGAGGCGACCACCGTCATCCTGCTGGAGTCGTTCGTGCCGGACCCGGCGCGCTACGTGCGCCTGATGCGCGACGACGTGCCGCATCTCCCTCTCGTGCTCGCGGGCGATCGCATCACGGTGGGCCCGTTCGTCACGCCCGGCGCCGGTGCCTGCCTGGCGTGCGACGCCGCCGCGCGCCGCGACGCCGACCCGCTCTGGCCCTCCGTCGCCTCGCAGCTCATGTCGAGGCCGGGCGCCCCGACATCCGGCACACTGCTCGCTGAGGCCGTGACGTTCGCCGGGAGGGCGCTCAGCGGGCAGATCGGGTCGCGCCTGCACTCCCACGCGGTGACGTTCGTCGCTGATTCGGCCCGCCGGCGGTGGGACGCGCGGAGACCTCATCCAGCGTGCGCGTGCCGATCTCCTGAAGGAAACGCGATCCCTGCCTGGTCGATCGTCCCGAGCTCGACGCCCACGAGAGAGACAGCGTACGCGCGGCCCGCGTAATGCCCACGTACGCCAGCCGACGTTCCTCGTCGATCTGCTCGAAGCCCTGCGCGTACGAGATCGGCAGCAGCCCCTCCGAGACACCGATCAGGTGCACGTGATCCCACTCCAGGCCCTTCGCGGCGTGCAGCGTCGACAGGGTCACCGTCGCGAGCGCCGGTTCGTGCTGATCGCGGGCTCGGGCCATGAGGTCGTCGGTGAACTCGCGCAGAGTGATGCCCTCGGGGGCCTCGTCCGCCAGTGCCATGAGCGCCGACCGGGCCTCCCACGCATCGCGCAGCGCCCCGCCCGCCGCGGGCGGCTCGGCGGTGAGTCCGAGCGAGCGCAGCACGTCGCGCACGCTGTCGCGGAACCCGCTCTCGAGCGGCGCGACGGATGCCGCCCGCAGCGACATGACCGCCTGGCGCACCTCGGGCATGTCGAAGAAGCGCTTGCCGCCGAGCACCGTCGTCGCGATCCCCGCATCGGCGAACGCCGTCAGCAGCTCGCGCGATTGCGCGTGCGCCCGGTACAGGACGGCGATCGTGCGGGGGTCGATGCCGGCGTCGAGCTGCGCCCGGATGCGTCCCGCCACGGCGACCGCCTCGTGCGCGTCGTCGTCGAACCGGGTGACGGTGGGCACCGGGGCGTCGGCCCCCCGGTCGGTCGCCAGCTGCAGCGCGCCGGGGCGGCCGCGCATCAGCGCGTTCGCCACCCGCAGGATCGGCTGGTCGCTGCGGTAGTTGCGCTCCAGCCGGAAGTGACGGGCATCCGGATGCGCGCGGCCGAACTCGATCAGGTACTCCGCCTTGGCGCCCGCGAAGGAGTAGATGGTCTGGCTGGCATCGCCGACGACGCAGAGGTCGGAGCGATCACCGAGCCAGAGATCGAGCAGGCGGTTCTGCAGCGGCGAGACGTCCTGGAACTCGTCCACGGTGAAGTGCCGATACTGCTCGCGCACCGCTTGGGCGACCCGCGGCTCGGCCTCGATCATGCCCGCGCACGCGAGCAGGACGTCCTCGAAATCGAGCTGGTGGCGTTCGTCCTTGAGCTTCTCGTACGCCAGGTGCACCTCGCGTACGGCACCGGCATCGACGCCGCCCACCCCGCCGGGGCGGTCGCGGGCGAAGTCGTCGACCGTCCGCATCGTGACCTTGCGCCACTCGATCCCCGAGGCGATGTCGCGCAGGGTCGCCGTGTCGAGCCGGAGCTTGACCTGCTCGGCCGCCTGCGCGAGCACGCGCACCTTGTTGTCGACGATGCGGGGAGCGGGTGAGCCGGCGACCCCCGGCCAGAAGAAGTTCAGCTGCGCGAGAGCCGCGGAGTGGAACGTGCGCGCCGACACGCCGGGGACACCCAGTGCCCGGAGGCGGCCGCGCATCTCGCCCGCCGCCTTCGCCGTGAAGGTGACCGCCATGACGCGCCCCGGCGAATACGCGCCGCTGTCGACGCCGAAGGCGATCCGCCGCGTGATCACCCGGGTCTTCCCGGTTCCGGCACCGGCGAGCACGCTCACCGGCCCGCGGACGGCACGGACGGCCTCCCGCTGCTGGTCATCGAGGTCCGCGAGGATCCCTTCGCTCACGACTGCGCCTCGAACCACTCCTGGATGAGGCGTCGCGCGATCGATGCGGGCCCCGGCAGCGTCACGTCGCCGGCGCCGGCGAGGGCTGCGCCGATCTCGTCGCGCGAGAACCAGCGCACCTCGACGATCTCCTCGCCGTCGGCGATCGCGGTCTGGGGGCGGGCGGCGACCGCCTGGAATCCCAGCATCAACGACCGCGGGTAGGGCCACCCCTGCGAGCCGCGGTACCGCAGCTCGGTCACCTCGACGCCCGCTTCCTCGTGCACCTCGCGCCGCACCGCGTCCTCGAGCGACTCCCCCGCCTCGACGAAGCCGGCGAAGCACGAGTACCGGCCGGCGGGCCACGCGGCGTTGGAGCCGAGGAGCAGTTCGGCGGGACGGCTCGGCGAGCTCACCGCGACGATGACAGCGGGGTCGGTGCGGGGGAAGTGCAGGCGTCCGCACGCGGGGCATCGCCGCGACCAGCCCGACTCGCGCAGGTCGGTGCGTGCGCCGCAGAACGAGCAGTGGGGGTGATCGCGCAGCCAGCGTCCCAGCGCGACCGCGGTCACGGCGAGGTCGGTCTGCTCGGCGCTCAGCTCACCGCCGACCTCCCGCAGCGGGCGGCGCTCGGACGAGTGAGGGTCGTCGGCGGAGCCGTCGAGCGCGGCGAGCAGGAGCGCCTCCCCCGACGACGACCGGCCGAGGAAGGCCCACTCGGCCGAGGCCACCTCCGCGGGACCCACGAAACGCAGCGTCACGGAGTCGGCGTCGGCATCGAGCAACAGGCCGTCGCCCCGGACGACGAGCACGCGCGAGTCCGGGTCGGCGCGCAGCTGCGTCAGCAGATCCGGACGCGAACGCTCGTCGGCGGCCCGATCGAACCGGTCGCGCTCGGAGTGGGGTTCGCCGGCGGTGGATGCGGTCACCGATACCTCCTCGACGGGCGTGGCGACCGGCGCTGTCGGGGGCCGTCGACCTACCCTGAGGGAATGCCACGCTCTCCTCTCACTCTAGCCGCGTCGGTGACAGCGGCCCTGCCGGGAGCCACCATCGTGGGCGCGAGCCGGTTGGGCAGCGAGGAGCGAGGCGGCGTCGAATCCGCCCTCGTCGAGCTGGCCGACGGTCGACGACTCGTGGTGCGCGTCGCCGAGGACGACGAGGCCGGGCGCGCCGTGCGCACCGAGGCCCGCGTGCTCGAGTCGCTGAGCGCCGGTGTGCGGAGCCTGCTGCCGTTCGCGGCGCCCCGCATCCTGGGTCAGACCTCTCTCGGCACCGGCCACGCCGTCGTGGCCGACTACATCGACGGCTATCGCGTCGACGCCTCCGACATCCCGCCCGGAGCGGGCTTCGCCGGACTGATCGGCCGCGCCCTCGCCGCGGTCCACGATCTTCCGGTCACCGTGATCCGCGCCGAGGGATTCCCGGTGCGCTCCGCCGACCAGGTGCGCACCGACACCGCGCGCATCATCGACCGCGCCGACGCCTCCGGCCGACTGCCGCGGGCCCTCCGCGACCGCTGGCGCACCCTCGTCGACGACGACGCCGCGTGGCGCTTCGAGGCCACCGTCGTGCTCGACGGGTTCGAGGTCACCTCGCTCATCTTCGACGATGTCGCCGAGACACCCGCCGTTGTCGGGCTGCTCGGCTGGCACGGACTGTCGATCGGCGACCCGGCCGTCGACCTCCGGTGGCTGGGCAGCGCGCCCGCGGCGGCCGACGCGGTGCACGACGCGTACGCGGCGGCCTCGCATCGCGCCTCGGACGCCGCACTTCTCTCGCGCGCACGGCTGTTCGCCGAGCTGGAGTTCGCGAAGTGGCTCGTCCACGGCGTCGACACGGATGACGAGGTCGTCGTCTCCGACGCCGAGAAGCTTCTCGCCTCGCTCGCCGAAGCGACGGACGGAACGGAACTCGTGCGGCACGGGCAGGGCGACGTCGACGACGCGATCGCGCTCCTCGAGCAGGTGCCGGCCCCGAGCGACTCGGCGATCGACACGTCGATGCAGACGGATGCCTACGACCCGGTGGCGCTGGGCGCCTACCTCGCCGACGTGGCGCCCGAGCGCCCCGATCCCGACGAGGGCGGGGTCCCCACGTTGCCCGTGGACCTGTCGGAGTGGACCGCTGCGCCGAGCCCGGCGCACGACGACACCAGCCCGACCGCCGAGGACGACGAGGAGTCCCGTGCGGAGACCGCGCGTGCGTCCCGCGAAGCGCTGCGACGGTGGACCGAGGGCTGAGCGCGCGTCGCGGCGTCAGCCGCGGATGATGCGGTCGTCGGCCACGTAGTACAGCGCCACGTCGATCTCATCCTTCGGGATGCCGTGACGCACGTGGTATGCCTCGCGGTACAGCTCCAGCTGCACCATGCGCGAGCGCTCCTCCTCGGCCGTGCGCGGGGCGCGGCCCGTCTTCCAGTCGACGATCTCGATGCGGTCGCCGCGGTCGGCGCGCCGGTAGACCGCGTCGAGCTTGCAGATCACGACATGCGCCCGCCCGTCGAGGCCCACGTGACGGAAGTCGATCTCGGTCTCGACCTCGATCGGCTGGAGCGGCCCCCACTCCGATCGCTCGAACGTATCGATCAGCCGTCGCAGGGCCGCATCCTGGTCGCCGTCGTGCACGTCGTCCGGATCGACCCACAGCGCGTCGTCGAGCGAGGTCGCGGCGGTGAGGCCGGTGCGTTGCTCGACCCACGCGTGGAACCGGGTGCCCAGCGATGTCTCGCGATAGGGGCGCTCGGGCAGGGGGCGCTCTCCCGCGGCCACGGCGGCGTCGTAGTCGGCGACGAAGTCCTTGTACGCCGATGCCGGGATGCGCACCGGGGCCGCGCCCGGGGCCGGCCGGAGCCGTTCCTCGCGTTCGGCGAGCAGGAGCGCCAGCTCGTGGTCGGGCGCGGCGTGCGGCTTCGCCGCCGCATCCCGCACGAGAGCAGCAGCCGCCTCCACCGCCGGGCGCCGATCCCCGAGAGGATCGATCGGCCACTGGAGCGTGCGCTCGCGACCGGCCAGGGGGTTCTCGCCCGCGTCGACCACGGGATCGGGAAGGCCCACCTCGGCGGCGATCTCGCGGGCGAACCGGCTGATGTCGCGGGGGCGCGTCGTGCCGGCCCACGGTGAACCGCTCACCAGCAGGTGGTCGCGCGCGCGGGTGACGGCGACGTAGGCCAGGCGGCGGTCCTCTTCGAGCGCGCGGCGGCGGTGCGCCTCGACGAAGTCCTCGCGGGCCGCGCGGAGCTCCTGCTGGGTCGCCGCGCCCTGCCAGGCGTACACCGGCAGCCACGCGGCGTCTCCGCGGAACGCGTACGGCAGCACGCCGGCGGAGAGCCACCCGCGGGTGTCCTTCGCGCTGGTGGGCAGCTCGCCCTCGACGAGCCGGACGACGGCGACGGCGTCCCACTCCAGGCCTTTCGACCCGTGGATCGTGAGCAGGTGCACCACATCCTCTTCGGCCGGTTCGGTGCGCGGCGCCAGATCGTCACTGCGTTCCGCGTGATCGAGCCAGGCGAGCAGGCTCGTGATGGACCCGTGCTCGTCGGCCGAGAGGAACGCGTGCACCTCGTCGACGAACGCGCGGATCTGCGCGGACCCGGTGCGGGCGGGGCCGCGCGACTCGTTCGCGGCCAGTTCGATGTCCAGACGCAGCTCGACCTCGATCGCCCGCACCAGATCGGGGATGGGCAGGGTTCCCGCCGCGTGGCGGAGCCCGGCGAACACGCCCGCCGCATCGCGCAGCCGCTGCCGACCCATGGGGCTGAACGCGGCGAGCCAGGCGTGCTCGGGGCGCTGTCGTACGAAGAAGTCGAGGGCGTCGATGAGCGACCCGGAATCCGAGGCCGCGGAGGCGCGCAGCCGCGCCAGGACCTCGTCGTCGGCGGGTCGGCCGCCGGCATCGGCGCGCACGAGGCGACGGGCGAGATCGTGGAGCGCCGACAGGTCGGCGAGACCGATCGACCAGCGCGGCCCGGCGAGGAGCCGGATGAGCGCCGATCCGGCGCTCGGATCGCTCACGACGCGCAGGGCGCTCACGACGTCGACGATCTCGGGTGTCGTGAGCAGCCCGCCGAGGCCGAGCACCCGGTGCGGCACCTGTCGTCGCGCCAGTGCCTCGGCGAACCGGGTCATGTGCTTCTTCGCCCGGAAGAGCAGCGCGCCCGTCGTCGACCGGCCCGCGCGCGCCCGCTCGTCGCGGACGCGGACGAACCAGTCGGCGACCGCGTCGGCCTCGGCGTCGAGGTCGGTCTCGACGACGATCTCGACGGCACCGCCGGACGCCCCGGGACGCGCCTCCAACCGCCCGACCGGCACGGCGCTGGTGGCCGCCAGCGGGGCGAGCACGGCCGTGGCCGCGGTGAGGACGGCCGGAGCGTTGCGCCAGCTCGTCAAGAGGCGGAACGACGCGCACGCGCCGTCGGGCGCGAAGGCCGCGGCGAACCCGGCGAGGTTGCCCGCGCTCGCGCCGCGCCATCCGTAGATCGCCTGGTGCGGGTCGCCGACCGCCATCACCGCGGACCCGGCGAACAGGCGCGCGAGGAGCAGGCTCTGCACCACGGAGGTGTCCTGATACTCGTCCAGCAGCACCACGGGGAACTGCTCGCGGAGGTCGGCGATGACCTGCGCATCGGCGAGGGTGATCTCGTACGCCCCGGCCACCTGGTCGGCGAAGTCGATCACACCGGTACGGCGCTTCCGGTCGCCGTACTCGCGGGCGAGCCGCGCGAGCAGCGCGAGCCGGTCGACGTTCTCGGCGTCGGAGCGCACCTCGGCGTAGACCGTGGTGCGGGCCGAGTCGGACGGGATCTGCCGTACGCGGTCGAAGCGCTGCGGGAACCGCTCGAGCTCGTCGAGGTCGACGAGGTTGTCGACGCTGTCGCGCGCGATGCGCAGCGCGCGATCGACGAGCGTGCGCAGGGACTCCTCGACGGTGTCCAGCGCCGCGTCGTCGGACGCCAGCACGGTGCGGCGCATCAGCAGCCAGGCGGCGGATTCCGAGAGCACGACGGCGTCCGCGTCGCGCCCGATGCGCACCGCGTGCTCGCGCACGATCGTGTCGGCGAAGCTGTTGTAGGTCGAGACGGTGGGGCGATCCAGCAGGTCGTCCGTCGGGTCTGTCGGCGCGACCGTCTCCCCCCAGCGCTCGGCGAGGGCGTCGAGCGCGGCCAGGCGCGCGGACTCGCCCGCATCCGACCGTTCGAGCTCGCCGAACACGTCGAGCTCCCCGCGGGCGTGCAGCGAGGTGAGCACGCCCAGCAGGCCCCGGCGTTCGAAGTCGGCGAGGCGCGCGAGGCGTCGCTGGATCCGCTCGGCGAGCTCGCCGGCGGCCTTGCGGGTGAAGGTGAGCCCCAGCACCTGGTCGCGCCGGACGAGTCCGTTCGCCACGAGCCACACGACGCGCCCCGCCATCGTCTCGGTCTTGCCGCTGCCGGCACCGGCGACGACGAGCGCCGGGGCGAGATCCGACTCGATCACGGCGGTCTGCTCATCGGTCGGCGGGAACTGCCCGAGCGCCGCCGCGATCACCGCGGCGGGAATGCGTGCGCTCACGAGACACTCACCGGCGGGACGGTGTGGATGCGGCAGAGCCCGTGCCCGAAGTCGTCGCGGCAGTGGGTCTCGTAGGCCGCGGTGAACGTGTCCGACCCCATGACGGTCGCTGCGCGCCCCAGCCGCGCCAGGAACGCCGCGCGCGCCGCCTCGTCCAGCGGCGGCTGCGTGGGCGTCGCGTAGTCCGCCCGCGTGGGAGGCTGCAGCACCAGCAGCTTCGCCCCGGTGGCCCGCCGCGTGCCGGCGTCCGGCACCGACCCTTCGGCCACCGCCAGCTGATAGGCGGCGAGCTGGGCGTGATCGATCACTTTGGCGTCGGTGTGCGGCACGGACCGCCCCGTCTTCAGATCGACGATGACGACACCCTCGGCGCCGTCGGTCTCGACGCGGTCGATCGTGCCCGACAGGATGAGCGGAAGCGCCTCGGCATCGTGCGGGTGCGCCAGTTCGACCGCGAACCGGGACTCCGCGCCCAGCAGCCGCTCACCGCGCGACGCGACGTCGCGCAGGTACCGGGCGAGGCGTCCGACCAGCTCCCGCGCCTTGGCGCGTTCGGTGCGTTCGCGCCACGGGGCGTCGAACTCGAGCTCGCCCCATCGCTCCTCCACCGCACGCCACAGCGTCTCGGCGTCGGCCTCCGCGTCGGACACCTCCATGGCGTGGTGCAGCAGGGTGCCGAGCCCGGCCGTGACCGTGCCGGGGTCGCCGCCGAGATCGCCGATGACCCAGTCCAGCTCGCACGCCTCCATGGCCTCGAGCCGCGACGGCGACACGCGGATGCTCTCGGTCCGCGGGTCGTGCAGGCCGCCGGTCGTCGTCGGGTCGCCGATGCCGTACCAGTCCTCCGGCGCGGCCCCCGCGACGTTCGCCTCGCCCAGGAGGACGAGCTGTCCCGCCGCGCGGGCGGCGTCGGCCCGCGCGGACACCGATCCGGATGCCGCGGTGAGGGTGCGGCGATGGAGCGCGACCAGGCCGCGCAGCGACAGCGGGTGCCGCGTGGGAGCGGGCACCGCCGGCGGCAGCAGTTCGAGGAACGGGCTGGGGGCATGCGCATCGTCGTCCACGGCCGTGACCACGAGGTGTTCGGCGGCGCGCGACAGCGCCCGTGCGAACAGCCGCAGCTCGTCGTGCAGCACCTCGCGCCGGCGATCCCGGCTCGACGCCGCGAAGCCGTCGGCGCGCAACGCCTCGGACAGTCGCCACCCCTGCAGCAACGTGCCGCGCAGACGCGTGTTGGGCCAGACCCCGTCCTGCACCCCGGCGATGACGACCGTGTCGAACTCGAGCCCCAGCGCCGCGGCGGGCGTGAGCACCTGCACGCGCTGCGCGCGGCCCGGTGCGCTGAAGAGGTCTTCAGCCACATCACTGTCGAGCACACCGCGCACGAACACCATGGGGTCGGCGACGCCGCCGTCCTCCGCGCGCTCCCCGAAGCGCTTCGCCGCCTGGAAGAGGGCCACGATCGCGTCGAGATCGCGTCCCGCCTGTTCGGCGAGCGGTCCGTTGCCGCGGGCGGTCTGCGCCCACGCGGCCTCGAATCCGCTCCGCGACCACGCGGTCCACAGCAGCTCGTGCGCGCTCGCGCCCTCGCGCAGGCCTCGACGCAGCAGGGCGAGCGTCTCGGCCACCCGCGCGGCGCGGGTCGCCTCACGGGTGCCGAGGATCGCGAGCTCGGCCGGATGCCGCAGCGCCTCCGCGAGCAGCTCGCGGGGGACGCGCGTGCCACCGGCGACGATCTCGGACTGATGCAGGGCGCTGCGCAACCGCCGAACCTCGATCGGGTCCCACCCGGCGGCCAGGAGCGTCTCGCTCACATCGGCGTCGTCGCCGTCGGCGGCGGCGCAGACGACGGCGATGAGGTTGCGCACGCTGCCGCGGCGCCCGAGCGGTTCGACGAGCCCCGGGGCCCGGGCCGGGACCTCACGGGCGGCGAGCTCGGTCTCGAGCGCCGCGACCTGGCGCGAGTCGTGGGCGATGACCGCGCAGCGGCTCCACGCGACGCCGGCCATGAGGTGACGCTCCCGCAGGACCCGCGCGATCGCATCGTGCTCCTCCAGCGGAGAGCGGGCGGTCAGCACGCGCAGCGAATCGTCGGCCGGAACCCCCTCGGGCGGCCGCCGGTGCACCACGACCCCCGCGGCTCCGATCCTCGTCGTGACCGCACGCACCGTGTCGGCGTGCAACGCGGTGCCCCGGTGCACGGTGTCGAGCAGCAGCGTCTCTCCGAGCACGCGTGCCAGACGCGCGAAATGCTCGGGTCGCGCACCACGGAACGCGCCCGAGGCGATATCGGGGTCCCCGAAGGCCGTCACGGCGACACCGTGGGCACGGAGGGCCTCGAGCAGCGCCACTCCTCCCGGCGTGAACTCCTGCGCGTCGTCGACGAGCACCGCGTCGAGGCGTCGCACCGCGCCGAGCGCCGCGTCGGCGGGATCGAGCCGTGCCAGCAGGGCCACCGCTTCGGCCACGAGCCCCGCGGCGTCGCGGTGGGCCGTCCGCATCGCGGAGCGCACGTCCTCGTACTCGCGCAGGAATCCCGCCAGAGCGTCCCAGACCGGCACCCCGGCCTCGACCGCGAGCACGGCGAGGCGGGCAGGGGTCACGCCCCACGTCGTGCACTCGGCGAGGAACGCGCGCAACTCGCTCCGGAACGCCCGCGACGAGCGCACCGCGGCGCCGAAGCCCTCCGGCCACCGCGACGGCAGCCCCTCGGCCTCGTCGGCCTCGTCGCCGCGCAGGAGCTCGTGGACGATCTGATCGTCGTCGGCGCCCGTCAGCAGCCGTGGCGCGGGCAGCCCCCGTCCGACCTCGTGCGCGCGCACGATCTCGAAGGCCAGCGACGCGATCGACCGCGCCGGCGGCCCCGAACGCGCACCGCCGATCGCGAGCGACAGGCGGTCGCGCAACGCCGTCGCGCCCTGTCGCGTGGGGGTGAGCACGAGCACCCCGTCCGCGTCGACCCCGGCGGCCACGAGGTGCGCCGCACGAGCGATCAGGGTCGCCGTCTTCCCCGTGCCCGGCGCGCCGACGACGAGCGCGGATGCGGTCGGGTCGCGCTCGATGACGGCGCGCTGGGCGGCATCGCCCGTCGACCGGGCGAGCGTCGGCTCGGGGGCGGTGATCGTCGTCATCACTGCAACGCTAACGCGGCCCGCCGACACCGCACGGCGCACCCCGCCGAGGACGTTCGCCCACAGCGTGCGCCGGCGCCCCTCTGTTCGCGGCCGGGGCCGGAAGCCGTGCCGTAGAGTCGGAAAGTCCCCAGAACGACGAGAGAGGCGACATCCGTGGAGATCCGCATCGGCATCGCGAACACCGGCCGCGAGCTCAATTTCGAGACCGCTCAGTCCGCCGACGAGGTGAAGAAGTCGCTGGCCGACGCCCTCGGTGAGGGCGCCCCCTTCGTGTCGTTCGCCGACATCAAGGGCAACTCCTACGTCGTCCCGTCCGCGTCGCTCGCGTACGTCGAGCTCGGCACCGAGGAGACGCGTCGGGTCGGCTTCGTCGCCTGACCCGATGGACATCCTGCTGGCGTTCATCTACGGCGGCGCGATCGGCGCCGCCGCGCACGCGGCCCTGCCCGGTCGTGATCTGCGCGGCGTCGCCCTGGCGCCGATCATCGGAACGCTCGTCGGCGGCCTCGCGTGGCTCGCGCTCACGTGGGCGGGCCTCACGACGGCGGATCCGTGGCTCTGGCTCGCGGCCGTCGCCGCGCCGCCGATCGTGACGTTCCCCTTGGTGGCGCTCCTCACCCGCGTGCGCCGGGCGCACGACATCCGCGAGCAGAAGCGTCAGCACCTGATCTGAGCGCGTCGCCGTCGCTCAGGACGCGAGCCCCATCGCCTCCATGCGGCGGGCGTGCGCGGCCATCAGCTCGGTGAACACCGGCTCGACGGTCGCCTCGATGGCGGTCTCGTCCTCGGTGCGGGCCAGCGCCGACCGGGCGATGAGCAGGGTGTCGCCCACGAGCCGCCGGCCCCACATCGCGAGCAGCGACGACCACTCGGCGTCACCCTCGATCGTCTCGCCGATGATCTCGACGATCGCCTGCCGGTCGTCGTCCGCGGCGAGGGCGCGCGCGACACGTCGCCCGGTGTCGCCGTAGCTGGCGGACAGCGCCAGGTAGAAGTCGTCCAGGAGCCCCGCCGTCAGGTGCACCGAGAGCATCGTCTCGGGCGGCCGCACCCCGTGGGTCGCCGAGCGGAACGCGTCGAGGGGCTCGCGGAAAGGCAGCATCAGCGCGGTGGGATCCTCGCCGCGGCCGCGGATGATCGCCACCAGCTCCTCGTGCTTGCGCAGCGCAGCGCCCGCCGCACGCGAGAGCGCCTCCTTGCGGGCGAGCGCGGGCGTCGACGCGATCAGCTCGCTCAGCGTCTCGAAGTAGCCGAGCTGGAGGTAGGCCGCCTGCCCCAGGAAGGTGTCGACGTCCGGGGCGAGCTCGGCGAAGTCGACCCGCGTGATGCCGTCCGCCTCGCCGCGCGTGCGCAGCCGCAGGGGGCGCCCCGCAGGGCGCCGTCGAGCTCGCAACCATTCCCACACGCGGTACAGCCTACGGCTCGGGTATCGTGGGACCCGCAGCGGCATGGGACCGCGGCCACCGCGCCTGGGGCCGAAAAGGGCGTGGACATCCGACGGCGGAGATCCGCCCACGACCAGACAGGTACATATCGTGACGACCTTCGCCGAGCTCGGCGTGGATCAGGACATCGTCGACACCCTTGCCGCACGCGGCATCGTCGACGCCTTCCCCATCCAAGAGCAGACCATTCCGCTGTCCCTTCCGGGGCAGGACATCATCGGGCAGGCCAAGACCGGAACGGGCAAGACCTTCGGGTTCGGCATCCCGGTCGTGCAGCGGCTGGGCGCCGACCCCGCACCGGGCGTCAAGGCCCTCATCGTCGTCCCGACCCGCGAACTCGCGGTGCAGGTGTACGAGGACATCGACCTGCTGACCTCGGGGCGCGCCACGAGCGTCGTCGCCATCTACGGCGGCAAGGCGTACGAAGGCCAGATCGAGCAGCTGAAGGCCGGCGCGCAGATCGTCGTCGGCACCCCGGGTCGCCTCATCGACCTCTCGAACCAGCGGCTGCTCGACCTCTCCCACGCGACCGAGGTCGTGCTGGACGAGGCCGACAAGATGCTCGACCTCGGCTTCCTCGCCGACATCGAGAAGATCTTCACCAAGGTCGCGCCCGTGCGGCACACGCAGCTCTTCTCGGCGACGATGCCCGGCCCGATCGTGGCGCTCGCCCGCCGCTTCATGTCGAGCCCTATCCACATCCGTGCGAACGACCCCGATGAGGGCCTCACCCAGGCCAACATCCGCCACCTCGTCTACCGCGCCCACAGCCTGGACAAGGACGAGGTCATCGCCCGCATCCTGCAGGCCGAGGGCCGCGGCAAGACCGTCGTGTTCACCCGCACCAAGCGCGCCGCGCAGAAGCTCGTCGACGAGCTGAACGACCGCGGCTTCAACGCCGGCGCCGTCCACGGCGACATGAGCCAGGAGGCGCGCGAGCGCTCGATGGCGGCGTTCAAGGCGGGCAAGAAGGACGTCCTGATCGCGACGGATGTGGCCGCACGCGGTATCGACGTCGACGACGTCACCCACGTGATCAATCACACGATCCCCGACGACGAGAAGACCTACCTGCACCGCGCCGGCCGCACCGGCCGTGCCGGCAAGACCGGCATCGCGGTGACGTTCGTGGACTGGGACGACCTGCACAAGTGGGCGCTCATCAACCGCGCGCTCGAGTTCGGCCAGCCCGAGCCCACCGAGACCTACTCGTCGAGCCCGCACCTCTTCGAGGATCTGGGCATCCCCACCGGCACGAAGGGCCGTCTGCGGAAGGCCCCCGTCACCGCTGCGGTGACCGTGCCCGCCGATGCCGCCGCCGGTTCCGACCGCCCGGCGCGCCGGCGTCGTCGACGCACCGACGGCGAGTCGGGCGCCCCCGTGGCGGCCACCACGACGACGGACGAGCCCCGCCCCGAGGGTGGCGGCACGCACGACGGCGGAGGCGCCGAGCACCACGACGGCAAGCCGGCACCGCGCCGTCGCCGTCGTCGCCGCGGCCCGCGTCCCGACGGCGGCGCGCCCGCAGCCTGATCCGATCGCATCCCGATGCCCTCACGCACTAGCGTGAGGGCATCGGTGCGTTCGGCACCGGTGATTCTGGGGGAAAGAGAGTCCGCATGTCCGTTGTGGGAACCGCCGTGTCGACGGCGTACGAGTATCAGGGGTTCTGGGCGTCCTTCGGGGACCTGGTGTGGTGGTTCCTCTGGGCGTTCGTGTTCATCACCTACCTGTTCGTCCTGTTCTCGATCATCGGCGACCTGTTCCGCGACCACTCGCTGAACGGCTGGGCGAAGGCCGCGTGGATCGTGGGACTGCTGATCCTGCCGTTCCTGACGGCGCTGATCTACCTGATCGCCCGCGGCCGCGGCATGGCCGAGCGCGGGCAGCGCGAGGCATCGCGCGCGCGGCAGGCGCAGGACGACTACATCAAGACCGTCGCCGGCCTCAGCCCGGCCGATGAGATCGCGAAGGCCAAGCAGCTGCTCGACGCCGGCACCATCAGCGCGTCCGAGTACGAGGCGCTGAAGGCCAAAGCACTCGCCTGAGCACCGTCGGCGCCCCCGCTTCGTTCAGGCGAAGACGGGGGCGCTGCCGTGTCCGCGCGCGATGATGCGGGCCACCATCGCGTCGCTCGTCGTGTTCTCACCCGGACGGTTGGGTTTTCCGGCGCCGTGGTAGTCGCTCGATCCGGTCACGATCAGGTCGTGGCGCTCCGCGAGCCGGCGCAGCTGCGCCTTCCCCGCCTCGGTGTTCTCGCGGTGGCCGATCTCGAAACCCGCGAGCCCGCGGGCGATCAGCTCTTCGAGCACCGGGACCGGCATCATCCGCTCGCGCCCCGCGGTCGCCGGGTGCGCGATGACCGGGACTCCCCCGGCCGCCACGATCAGATCGACCGCGGTGAACGGGTCGGGCGCGTAGTGCGGCTCGTAGTAGCCCTCGCGCGGGTGCAGCACGCCGTCGAAGGCGGCGGCACGGTCGGCGACGATGCCCCGTGCGACGAGGGCGTCGGCGATGTGCGGCCTTCCCACCGTGGCGCCGTCGCCGGTCTGGGCGACGACATCCGCCCAGCTGAGGTCGTAGTCACGGGCCAGATGCCCGACGATCCGTTCGGCGCGCCCCAGCCGGTCGTCGCGGATGCGGTCGAGCTCGGCGGCGAGAGCGGCGTCGGCGGGGTCGAAGAGGTAGGCAAGGATGTGCACGCTCCGCCACGCATGGCGCGCGCTCATCTCCATGCCGGGGAGGAACGTCATCCCGAGCGCCGATGACGCCGCCGCCGCCTCACCCCATCCCACGCTCGTGTCGTGGTCGGTCAGAGAGGCCGTGCCGATCCCCGCCGCGTGCGCGGCGCGCATGACGTCGGCGGGCGACTCGGTGCCGTCGGAGCGGGCGGAATGCAGGTGCAGGTCGGACGGCCCTCGGAACCGTCCCACCGTCGTCATCCTTCGAGCGTACCGCGCGGCGCCGTGCATCCTCCCGCCTCCCGTGCGGGCGATGCCCAGGTGCTCTGCCTAGGCTCAGGGGGTGCGACGCCTGTGGGGAATACTGCTGACCGTGCTCTGCGCGATCGGAGCGGCGATCCTCACCTGGCCCGACTTCTTCCGCCTGGAGCAGGCGTTCCCGCTGGCGCAGATCATCTCGTTCCGCCTTCTGGTGCTCGCCGGGTTCGCCGTGCTCATGGTCGTCGCCCTGCTGATGGCCGCGGCGCGCCCCGTGCGCCGCTTCTTCCTGGGCCTCGCCGTGCTCTCGCTCGCCGCCGTCGTCGCGAACGGCGCGATCGTGGTGCAGCGCGGCACGGGCGCCGACGCCCTGCCGGAGAAGACCGAGAGCAGCGTGCGGGTCATGACGTGGAACACCGCTGGGGACGCCACCTCTGCCGCCACGATCGCGCAGACCGCCGTCGCCCTCGGCGCCGACATCGTGACGCTGCCCGAGACGACCATCGAGACCGGCGCCGAGGTCGCGGTCGCGATGAGGGACCTGGGGCAGCCGATGTGGGCGCACCACACCGAGTACGGCACGGACGGCTGGGCGGCCGATTCGACCACGATCCTCATCTCCCCCGAGCTCGGCACCTACTCGGTCATCGCCTCCTCGCAGGACGGGTCGAGCAACACCTCGACCGTGCCGAGCGCCGTCGCGATGCCGACCTCGGGCGAGGGCCCGATCGTCGTCGCCGCGCACGCGGTCGCCCCCCGGCAGTCCGCGATGGGCGACTGGCGCCACGACCTGCAGTGGCTGGCCGACCAGTGCAGCGCCGGCAACGTGATCATGGCCGGCGACTTCAACGCGACCCTCGACCACATGCGGCGCCTCGGCACAGACGGCGGCGACCTCGGCATCTGCCGCGACGCCGCCGCGACGACCGGCAACGGATCGGTCGGCACCTGGCCCACCGACATCCCCGCCCTCGCGGGCGCCCCGATCGACCACGTGCTCGCCTCGCCGGAGTGGACCGCGACGGGCTCCGTCGTCCTGCGGGCGCTCGACGACGCCGGCGGCGACCACCGTCCCCTCGTCGTGCAGCTGGAGCGCACGGGCTGAGGCGCATCGGCGCGCCGGGTGGGAGACTGGAGTCATGTCGGATTCCACGGAGACCCCCACGACGACGACCGGCCCTGCCGCTCCTTCCAACCGGAAGGCGCCCTTCCCCGCCGGGTTCCTCGACACCATCTCGACCGGCTGGGCCGATCGCCCGGAGCCGGACGCCGCCCCGCGCGCGCAGGCCGCCTTCGCCGCCGCCCGCCGCGACGCCCTGTCGGCGATCTTCCCCGGCTCACGTCTGGTGGTGCCGGCGGGTGAGCTCAAGCAGCGCAGCAACGACACGGACTACCCGTTCCGCGCCCACTCCGCCTTCGCCCACCTCACCGGCTGGGGGGC
Source organism: Microbacterium sp. NPDC089189 (assembly GCF_040685095.1). Classification (NCBI taxonomy): domain Bacteria; kingdom Bacillati; phylum Actinomycetota; class Actinomycetes; order Micrococcales; family Microbacteriaceae; genus Microbacterium; species Microbacterium sp. NPDC089189. The sequence goes on along the minus strand of NZ_JBFBHG010000012.1, from coordinate 28,184 downwards.
GGACGCCGAGCCGGGCGCCGTGCTCGTCTTCGAGCCGCGCGACGGCGAGGGCCACGACGTCACCCTGTACTTCCGCGAGCGCGCCGACCGCACCACCTCCGAGTTCTACGCGGACGCCACGGTCGGCGAGTTCTGGATCGGCCCGCGCCCCTCTCTCGACGCGGTCGCCGTCGATCTCGCCGTTCCCACCGCTCACATCGATGCGTTCCGCGCGACCGAGGCGGATCGGACGGTGGACGATGACGACGAGCTGACGCGCGCCGTGTCGGAACTCCGCCTGGTCAAGGACGCCTACGAGATCGCGCAGCTGCAGCAGGCGGTGGATGTGACCGCCGCGGGCTTCGACGACATCATCCGCGAACTCCCCCGCGCCGTCGACCACCCGCGCGGCGAGCGGATCGTCGAGGGCGTCTTCCACCTGCGCGCCCGCGCCGACGGAAACGGCGAGGGCTACGACACGATCGCGGCCGCGGGCGGACACGCCTGCTACCTGCACTGGACCCGCAACGACGGCGAGGTGCGTCCGGGCGATCTCATCCTGGTGGACGCAGGCGCCGAGGTCGACAGCCTCTACACGGCCGACATCACCCGCACCCTCCCCGTCGACGGCCGCTTCACCGATGTGCAGCGACGCGTCTACGAGACCGTCCGCGAGGCCGCCGACGCCGCGTTCGCCGTCGCGCGTCCCGGCATCCGTTTCCGTGAGCTGCACGAGGCGGCCATGAACGTCATCGCCGCCCGCGTCGCCGAGTGGGGTCTGATCCCCGTGACGGCGCAGGAGGCGCTCGACGCCGACCACGGCGGCCAGCACCGCCGCTACATGGTGCACGGCACGAGCCACCACCTGGGCATCGACGTGCACGACTGCGCCCAGGCCCGTCGCGAGATGTACTACGAGGGGATCCTGGAGCCCGGCATGGTCTTCACGATCGAGCCCGGCCTCTACTTCCAGGACGACGACCTGACGGTGCCGGCGGAGCTGCGCGGCATCGGCGTGCGGATCGAGGACGACGTGCTGCTCACCGAGGACGGCCCGGTCAACCTGTCGGGCGGCATCCCTCGCACCGCCGACGAGATCGAGGCGTGGATGGCGCGCGTCAGCGCCTGAGCACGCCCCGGGTTCAGCGCGGCGGGTTCTCGCCCGAGGACTCGCCGCGCTCCGGCGACGGCGGCGCATCCACCGGGGCGCCGTCGACAGCGGGCGCGGGCTGCGGTGCTGCGGGCGCGGGCTGCGGCGTCTCCGCGGCGGGCCGCGTCGTGTCGATCCGCTCGCCGTAGCGGGGCGGCTCGGTGCGACGCGCCGCGGCCGCGGGCGCTGCGGCGGGCCGGGCGGCGGGAACCGTGCCGAGCGCCGTGCGTGCGCGGTGCAGGTTCTCCCCCGTGACACGGATGTCGTAGTGGTCGGCGACGACCTGCATGACCGAGGCGAAGTCGCGCCGACGCCGCACGATCGTGAACATCAGCAGGTTGAGCAGCATGCCGATCGCGATACCGACCAGCAGCACGCCGACGAAGGCCTGGATGGCGGCGCCGGGGCTCCCGAGCACGAAGATGAACGCGAAGAGCACACCGAGCATAAGCCCGTTGATCGCGCCCGAGCGTGCCGCAGCACCGTAGCCGAGGCGCCCCGTCACCCGCTCGATCGAGGTCAGCCCCGACCCGACGATCGCGATCTCGCGGGCAGGGATGTCGGCCGCGATCAGCGTCGACACCGCCTTCTGCGCCGCTTCGTAGTTCGTGAACGACGCGATCGTCTCGCCGGTTTCGGCCGACCCGGACGAGAACGGCATGCTCTTCATGCTCATCCCCCTATCCTCCCACGCCGACCTGGCACCCTCCCGGACGATCGGAGCCATGCCCGGACTACGCTGGGACGGTGAGCACACAACGGGTCTTCGTCGCGCGCCTTGCCGGCTGCGCCGTCTTCGATCCGGCCGGTGACCGCCTCGGCAAGGTGCGCGACGTGGTCGTCATCTACCGCACCGACGACGCTCCGCGCGTCATCGGTCTGGTGGTGGAGATCCCGGGCCGCCGCCACGTCTTCGTCTCGATCGGCCGCGTCACCTCGGTCGAAACCGGGCAGGTGATCACGACCGGACTCATCAACGTGCGCCGCTTCCAGCAGCGCGGCGGCGAGGTGCGCGTGCTCGCCGAGCTCGTAGGACGGAAGGTCTCGTTCCGCGACGGATCGGGCAATGCCGTGATCGAGGACGTCGCGATCGAACGCAACCGCCTGGGCGAGTGGGACATCGGCCAGCTGTTCCTGCGCAAGCCCAAGACCAGCGCCTCGCCGTTCGCGAAGGGTCCGACGACCTTCGCCGCGTGGCACGCGGTCTACGAGGGCCAGAACGCCGGCGAAGCGCAGTCGGCCGAGCAGCTGGTCGCCAGCTACTCCGAGCTCAAGGCCGCCGACCTCGCGAACACCCTGCTCGATCTCCCCGAGGAACGACTGCTCGAGGTCGCCGAGGAGCTCCCCGACGACCGGCTCGCCGACGCGCTCGAGGAGATGCCCGAGGACGAGCAGGTGCACATCCTCGAGGCGCTCGGCGACGAGCGCGCCGCCGACATCCTCGACGCCATGGAGCCCGACGATGCCGCCGACGTGCTCGCGCAGCTGTCGGCCGAGCAGCGCGAAGAGCTGCTCGAGCTGATGGAGCCGGACGAGGCCGACGACGTCCGCGCCCTCCTCCAGTACGGTCCCGACACGGCGGGCGGTCTGATGACCCCCGAGCCCATCGTGCTCTCCGCCGACGCCACGATCGCCGAGGCCCTCGCCCTCATCCGGCGCCACGAGACGCACCCCGCGCTCGCGGCGGCCGTCTTCGTCACCCTGCCGCCGTACGAGACGCCCACGGGGCGGCTGCTCGGGACGGTGCACTTCCAGCGGATGCTGCGCTACCCGCCGCACGAGCGCCTCGGGGCGCTCCTGGACGACTCGCTGGAGCCCGTGCCCGCTACCGCGACGGCCGCCGAGGTCGCGCGCCTGCTCGCGAGCTACAACCTGGTGTCGCTGCCGATCGTCGATTCGGCGCAGCGCCTGGTGGGCGCGGTCAGCGTCGACGACGTCCTCGACTACCTGCTCCCGGACGACTGGCGCACCGGCCACTCGGACGCGGCGCCGATCGGAGGTCGATGATGGCTCGTCAGAATCGCCCCCGCACCGCACTCGACGCCCCGCGGGGACGCTCCGGGATGCTGCCCCGGTCGCCGCAGCAGCCCTCGCGCGACCGATTCGGCCGCGCCACCGAGTGGATCGCGCGCGCCATGGGCACGCCGTGGTTCCTCATCGGGCTCAGCCTGTTCTGCGCGGCCTGGTTGGCGTGGAACACGCTGCTGCCCGCGAATCTGCGGTTCGACGCGTCGGACAACGGCTTCACCGCCCTCACGCTCGTGCTCTCGCTGCAGGCCTCCTACGCCGCCCCGCTGATCCTGCTCGCGCAGAACCGCCAGGACGACCGCGACCGGGTGCAGATCGAACAGGACCGCCAGCGCTCCGAGCGCAACCTCGCCGACACCGAGTACCTCGCCCGCGAGATCGTGGCGCTCCGGATGGCGCTCACCGACGTGTCGAGCGAGGCCGTGACGCGCGAGGTGCTGCGCGACGAGCTGCGCGCACTCTGGGCCGATCTGCAGGCGCGTGACGCGGGCGAGGAGCCGGAGCAGCTCGCCGCCGACCGCGAGGAGAAGCGTCGTCGTACCGAGCGTCGCGAGAAGGCGGAGCGGGAAGCCCGTGAGCGCTGAGCACGATCCGATCGATCGCGCTCGGCGGGCGGCCGGTGCCGTGCTCGATCCCGAGCTGCGGCGCTCACTCGACGAGCTCGAGATGATCCGCGACGTCTCCGTCACACCTAACGGCATCCGCGTCGAGGTCGCCCTGACGATCGTGGGCTGCCCGGCGGCCGACCGCATCGAGCGCGAGGTGCGCGCCGCCGTCGCCCGCGTCAGCGACGGCCCGGTGGAGATCGCGCTCTCGGTGATGTCCCCCGAGGAACGACAGGCGCTCATCACCCGGCTCCGCGCCGGACGACAGCGCGGCAACCCGTTCGTCCCCGGCTCGCTGACCCGCGTCATCGCGGTCACGAGCGGCAAGGGCGGCGTGGGCAAGTCCAGCATCACCGCCAACCTCGCCGTGGCCCTCGCGCGTCGCGGGCGAGCGGTCGGCGTGATCGACGCCGACATCCACGGCTTCTCCATTCCGGGACTGCTCGGACTCGTCGACGACGCCGGGCGGACGGTGCGCCCCACGCGGATCGACGATCTCATCGTCCCGCCCGTCGCGTTCGGGGTGAAGACCGTGTCGATCGGCATGTTCCTGCGCGAAGGCGACGAGGGCAGCGCCGTCGCGTGGCGCGGACCCATGCTGCACCGCACGGTGCAGCAGTTCCTCACCGATGTGTACTTCGGCGACCTCGACGTCCTCGTCGTCGACATGCCGCCGGGCACGGGCGACGTGGCGATCTCGGTGGGCCAGCTGCTGCCGCATGCCGAGGTCGTCGTCGTGACGACGCCGCAGCGCGCCGCGGCCGACGTGGCGGTGCGCAGCGGACTGCTCGCGCGCCAGAGCGGGCAGCCGGTGCTGGGCGTCGTCGAGAACATGGCCCCCCTCACCCTCCCCGACGGGTCGGTGCTGGAGCTCTTCGGATCCGGCGGTGGCGCGCAGGTCGCCGCCGCTCTCACGACCGACGACGAGGCGATCGACGTGCTCGCCTCGGTGCCGTTGAGCGCGGGGCTCCGAGGCGCCGGTGACGCCGGCGTGCCGCTGGTCGTCTCCGATCCCGAGGATCCCGCGGCGCGGGCGATCGAGGAACTCGCGGAGCGGGTGCTGCGCGTCGGGCGGGACCTCGCGGGTCGGCCGCTGCCCTTCGGCGTGCGCTGACGGACGCCCGCTGAGGCACGAGCGGAGCGGTCAGGTCGCCTCGGAGTCGAACGGGGGCAGCTCGCCGCTCGTCGGGTCGAACGTCGCGGCCGCGCGCTCCTTGGTCGCGGCTGCTCCCGCCGCCGCCGTCACGCTCGACGCGATGCTCGCCGCCTTGACCGTGGCCGTGGGCGGGTCGTCGAGCAGCGCCTCGCGGATGATGCGCCGCGGGTCGTACTGGCGGGGGTCGAGCTTGCGCCAGTCGACGTCGTCGAACTCGGGCCCCATCTCGTCCTGCATGCGGGTCTTGGCGCCCTGCAGGAACTCGCGCGCGCGCTTGGTGAGGCGCGCAAGAGCCTCCGCGTATCGCGGCAACCGCTCGGGACCGATGAGCAGGGCGGCGATCACGGCGATCACCAACACCTTCTCGATGGTCAGTCCGAAGAACATGCCTTCAGATTACCGCCGCGCCTGGCGGTCGCTCGCCTGCGCCGACCGTAGGCTTGCCCTGGAGGAGCTATGGCTGGACACGATGCAAGCGACCGGTTCGCCCGCGAGGCGACCACGGAACCCGAGGTGATCGCGCGTGCGCGCACGCACGCCCTCGAAATGGGTGCCGAGCCGATCAGCGCCGCCGTCGGTTCGCAGGTCGCCCTGCTCGCCGCCGCCGCGCGCGCGACCAGCATCGTGGAGATCGGCACGGGTGCCGGCGTCTCGGGACTCTGGCTGCTGCACGGTGCGCCGCGCGCCATCCTCACGACGATCGACAAGGAGCCCGAGAACCTCGCCACGGCGCGCCGCGCCTTCTCGGACGCCCGCGTCGCGCCCGCACGCACGCGGTTCATCACCGGGCGCGCCTCCGACGTCCTCCCCCGCATGAACGAGGCCTCGTACGACATCGTGTTCGTGGATGCCGATCCCGAGGGCGTGATCGAGTACGTCGAGCACGGGCTGCGCCTCGTGCGTCCGGGCGGGCTCGTGCTCGTCCCCCGGGTGCTCGCCGGCGGCGCGGTGGCCGACCCGGTGCGCCGCGACGGCGTGACCACCGCCTACCGCTCGCTCATCCAGGAGACCCTGTCGTCGGCAGCCGTCATCGGCGCCCTGTCGATCGTCGCCGAGGGGCTCCTGCAGCTCACGACGACCGACGAGTCGCGCCCCTGACGACGAAGCGGCCGGCCCCGAGGGGACCGGCCGCATTCGATGGTGCGATTAAAGGGTCAGGCGCCGACAACGCCGCCGAGCACATCGTGAAGTTCTTTTGCTTCGGCGTCGTTGACCGACACTACGAGGCGTCCGCCGCCCTCGAGCGGGACGCGCACGATGATCAGGCGCCCCTCCTTCACAGCCTCCATCGGACCGTCTCCGGTTCTCGGCTTCATGGCTGCCATCGTGGCTCCTTCTCGTCGATGTCGTGAAAATCTAGTTTATCGTGGCGGCGGCGCTGATCGGGTCCGCGCTGGTCAGGGGATCTGCCAGATCGTGTTCGCGAGTCCGTACATGTTGTAGATCCACCACCATTGGCCGGCCAATCCGAGCAGCAGGACCCCGATCCGCCACGCCGGGTGGCGGGGAACCGCGAGCGCTCCCCACAGCACCGACAGGGGCACGAGCAGCCGGAAGAGGCTCGACTGCGGGAAGAACACGGCCAGGAGGTACAGCAGGTAGCTGGCCGACCAGAGGCGCATCTCCATCCCGAGCCGGCGGACGGACCGGGAGAAGAGGAGCGCCCACGCGGCGGCGGCCACGAGCGCCGCGAGGAGGACGTAGCCGAGCCACACCGGCCAACCCCACATCGACGACCAGAACGCCGTCGCGGCGAGGAAGCCGTCGAACGGGAAGAAGTGCGGCTCCGCCTCCTGGATCCAGTTGCGCCGCCACGCCAGCTCGGTGGCGAGATAGGCCCCCGGGTCCGCGGTGACCACGGCGGCGATCACCTGCCAGGAGAACCCCACGATCGCCGCGAGGAGGCCCGTCGCCACGATGTGCACGACCTGGACGGCGGGCAGCGGGTCGCGGCGACGCTGCACCCACCGCCAGATGCCGTAGAGCGCGAGCAGCAGCGAGAACGCCAGGACGCCGGGACGGGTGAACCCCATGAGCGGGATGAGCAGGTAGAGCCAGGCGAACCGGCGCCGGACGAGCGCGGAGAGCGCGAGGAAGAGCCAGACCAGGAACAGGGTCTCCGCGTAGGCGACGTGGAAGAGCCCGGCGAGCGGACCCGCGACGAAGAACACCACCGCCCACGTCGACGCCGAGCGGTCCAGACGCAGCCGCAGCAACCGGTAGAGGACGAACGCCGCCGCGTACCCCGAGACCAGCGAGATGACCACCGCCGCGACGGGCCACCCGCCGAGGACGGTGCCGAGCGCCGCCGCGAGGTACGGATACAGCGGCATGAACGCCCACGCGTTCTCGGCCACGAGCCCCGTATCGGTGAGCGGAAGGGTGGTCGGGTATCCGTTGACCGCGATGAACCAGTACCACTGCGCGTCCCACCCGAGCAGGAGATCTCCCACCCCCGCGTCGGCGCCGAAGCGCGACGCCGGGCCGGATGCGGCAGCCGCAGCGGCGAAGAAGCCCGCCGTGACCAGGCGCGCGGCGACATAGAGGACCCCGACGCGGACCGCGGCCGGCCAGCGGGCCCAGGTGCCGCGAGCGGTCGTCAGCGCGTCAGCCACGTCCGCAGGCCGCGCTCGACGTCCTCGATCTGCGCCAGCGGCACGCGCTCCTCGTCGTGGTGGGCGAGGTGCGGGTCTCCGGGACCGTAGTTGACCGCCGGGATGCCGAGCGCCGAGAAGCGGGCGACGTCGGTCCAGCCGTACTTCGGGCGCGGCTCGGCCCCGACGGCGAGCACGAAGTCCCGAGCGATCGGGGCGTCGAGTCCGGGACGGGCGCCCTCGGCGGAGTCGGTGATCTCGACGTCGAACCCGTCGAACAGGTTGCGGATGTGCTCCTCGGCGTCGGCCGCCGTCTTGCTCGGCGCGAACCGGTAGTTCACCTCGACCTCGCACGCATCGGGGATCACGTTGCCCGCGACGCCGCCGGCAATGCGGACCGCGCTCATGCTCTCGCGATACAGCAGCCCGTCGACCGGGACCTCCTTCGCGCGGTACTCGGCGAGCCGGGTGAGGATCGGGGCCGCCGCGTGGATCGCGTTCTCGCCGATCCACGCCCGCGCGGCGTGGGCGCGGACGCCCGTGGTGCGTACGAGCGCGCGCATGGTGCCGTTGCACCCTCCCTCGACCTCGCCGTTCGACGGCTCGCCGAGGATCGCGAAGTCGGCCTGGAACAGATCGGGCCGCGCCGCGGCGAGGATGGCGAGGCCGTTCTTCGAGGCTTCGACCTCTTCGTTGTCGTACCACATCCACGTGATGTCGATCGAAGGCTCCGTCAGCTCCGCGGCGAGCGTGAGCTGCACGGCGGTGCCGCCCTTCATGTCGACGGTCCCGCGACCCCAGAGGTACGGAGCACCGTCGATCTCGACGTCCTTCGTCGGCACGTTGTCGTTGATCGGCACGGTGTCGATGTGTCCCGCGATCGCCACGCGCTGCGCGCGTCCGAGATCGGTGCGCGCGACGATCGTGTTGCCGTGTCGGATCACCTCGAGATGGGCGAACGCCGAGACGGCCTCCTCGATCGCATCCGCGAGGGTCGTCTCATCGCCCGAGACGCTCGGGATGTCGCAGATGGCACGGGTGAGCTGGACAGCACCGGCGGAGAGATCGAGCGAAGGCATGGCATCAACTCTACCGAGACGCGCATCGGCGGCTCAGGACGGGATGCCCGATAGCCTGGGGCGGTGAGTGAGCAGCGGACAGTGTGGGGTACGGGACTTTCGACGACGAGCGAGGACGGAACGGTGCTCGACGCCTGGTTCCCGCATCCGCAGTTCGGCGCGCCCACCGAGTCGGCCGAGGACGCCGCGCTCGCGGCGGACCTGCGGGAGCTCGAGGGCGCCGACGCCGCCCGCCGCGTGACGCGCGAGGTCGTCGTCGTCGAGATCGATCTGGATGCTCCGCCCGCCTCGACCGCGGACGCGTATCTGCGCCTGCACGCCCTGTCGCACCTGCTGGTGCGCCCGAACGAGCTCTCCCTCGACGGCATCTTCGGCCACCTGCCCAACGTCGCCTGGACGAACGCGGGCCCCGTGCACCCCGACGTGGCGGCCGCCCGGCGCGCGCACCTGCTCGCGGCCGGCATCCAGGTGCAGAGCCTCGACAAGTTCCCGCGCCTGCTCGACTACGTGACGCCGCGGGGTGTGCGCATCGCGGATGCCTCGCGCGTGCGTCTGGGCGCGCACCTCTCCCCCGGCACGACCGTGATGCACGAGGGCTTCGTCAACTTCAACGCGGGCACCCTGGGCTCCTCGATGGTCGAGGGGCGCATCTCGCAGGGCGTGGTCGTGGGTGACGGCAGCGACATCGGCGGCGGGTCCTCCATCATGGGCACGCTCTCGGGCGGTGGCGCCCACCGGGTCGCGATCGGGGCGCGGACGCTGCTCGGGGCGAACGCCGGCATCGGCATCTCGCTGGGCGACGACTGCATCGTCGAGGCGGGGCTCTACGTCACCGCGGGGTCCAAGATCGTCCTCGCGGATGAGGAGCCGGATGCGACCGGCGCCCGGCCCGTCGTCAAGGGCGCCGCCCTCTCGGGGCGCGACGGCATCCTGTTCCGCCGAAACTCGCTCACCGGAGCAATCGAAGCCGTGCGCCGCTCGGGCGTCGGCGTGACCTTGAACGAGGCGCTGCACGCATGAGCAAACGACTGCCGAAGAAGCTGTACGAGCGCGAACTCGCGCGCCTCCAGGCCCAGCTCGTCGACATGCAGGCCTGGGTGCAGGCCAGCGGCGCGCGGATCGTGGTGATCTTCGAAGGACGCGATGCGGCCGGCAAGGGATCGACCATCAAGCGGGTCTCGCAATACCTCAACCCCCGCGTGACGCGGATCGTGGCGCTTCCCACCCCCACCGACCGCGAGAAGTCCCAGTGGTACTTCCAGCGGTACATCCCGCACCTGCCCGCCGCCGGCGAGATCGTCCTGATGGACCGTTCCTGGTACAACCGCGCCGGCGTCGAGCGCGTCATGGGCTACTGCACCGAGACCGAGTACCACCGGTTCCTCCGCCAGGCTCCGCAGTTCGAGCGGATGCTGGTCGAGGACGGCATCATCCTGCTCAAGTACTGGTTCAGCGTCAGCGACGTCGAGCAGGAGAAACGGTTCCGCTCCCGTGCCGCCGACCCCATGCGCCGGTGGAAGCTCAGTCCGAACGACGTCCTGTCGATCACCAAGTGGGAGGACTACTCCCGCGCCAAGGACGCCATGTTCGTGCACACCGACATCTCCGAGGCGCCCTGGTTCGACGTCGACAACGAGGACAAGCGTCGCGGGCGGATCAACATGATCGCGCACCTGCTCGGCCGCATCCCCTGGGAGCCGGTGCCCCGCGAGGAGATCGTCATCCCCGAGCGCCCCGCGGCGCAAGGCTACGACAGGCCGCCGCGCAACCCGGACACGCTCGTCCCGGATCACGCGGCGACGCTGCGCGCGAAGGACTGACGCCCGGCGTCAGCCGAGGAGTGCGAGGACGGCGCTCCACACGCAGATGAAGGCGAGCATGCCCAGGCTGTAGAAGATGGATGCGCGCAGGATCTCGCCCTCGCGCCCCGACAGGCCCACGGCCCCCGCCGCGATGGCGATGGACTGCGGGGAGATGACCTTCGCCGTCGTGCCGCCGGCCGTGTTCGCGGCCACGAGCAGTGCCGGGTCGACCCCGATATGGCCCGCCGTCGCCACCTGCAGCGGCGCGAACAGGGTGTTGTTGTTGACCACCGATCCCGTCAGGAACACCCCGATCCAGCCGATGACGGGGGCCAGCAGCGGGAAGAACGGCCCGACGGCCGCCAGCGCCTCGCCCATCGACGCCGATCCGCCGGAGTAGTTGGCGATGTTCGCGAGAACGAGGATGAGCGCGATCAGCAGCAGAGCCTGCCAGAGCTCGCGGAGCGTGGCGCGGGCTTCGCGCCAGAACGCACGTCCGTCGAGAGTGGGCATCGTGAAGAAGGAGACCAGGACGGCGAGGAGGATCGCGGTGCCGGTGGCGTTGAGCGGCGTGAACGACCACACCGCCGAGACGACCGTGCCCGCGGCGGACTCCACGGCGCCGTCCAGCCCGGGGATCGGAACCGGCAGCACCGTGCGCGACAACGCTCCGTCTGCGGCGAACAGCGCCTTGAACGCGGGGATGCTCCACACGAACACGAACGCGGTGAGGATGTAGAACGGGCTCCACGCCACCACGACCTCGCGCAGCGACGGACGCGTGGGCGCGGGCGCCGCGGCGCCGTCCTCACGGAAGATGCGCCGGGGCTGCCACACCCGGCCCAGCACGAACAGGGCGATCATCGCGCCGAGCCCCGCGCCGATGTCGGCGAGCTCAGGGCCGAGGAACCACAGCACACCGGCCTGGATGCCGCTGAAGACGATGGTGACCACAAGTGTCGCCGGCCAGGTCTCGCGCAATCCCCGCCAGCCGTCCAGGATCACGACGAGCAGGAACGGGATGAGCAGGGTCAGCGGCTGCAGGAGCAGCACCATGTAGCGCGACAGATCGATGACGTCGATCCCGGTGATCTGCGCCGCGACGATGACGGGGATGCCGATCGCACCGTACGCGCCGGCGGCGGCGTTGGCGACGAGGGAGATCATCGCGGCCTTCACCGGCCGGAAGCCGAGCTGCACGAGCAGCGCCGCGCAGATCGCGATCGGGACGCCGAAGCCCGCCGCCCCCTCGAGGAAGGCGCCGAAGGCGAAGCTGATCAGCAGGACCTGGAGTCGCTGATCGGCCGAGATCCCGCCGATCGAGGCTCGGATCACGTCGAACCGGCCGCTGGCCACCGTCAGCTTGTAGAGCAGCACCGCCATCACGATGATGAAGGCGATCGGCCAGATGGAGGTCAGAAGCCCCAGGAGGCCCGCTCCGGCGACGGCGGAGGCCGGCATCCCGAACACCGTCAGGGCGATCACGATCTCGACCGCCACGGCGATCAGCGCGGCGTAGACGCCCTTGAGTTTCAGCACCACCAGGCACAGCAGGAAGACCGCGATGGGGATCGCCGCCACGATCGCGGAGAGCGCGATGTTGCCGAGCGGATCCGTCGTCTGCGTCCACATGGGGTGCCCCTTCACCGTGATGGCCGTACGGCTTCACCGTAGGGCAGAAGAGGGCATCGACACCAACGCCCCGCGCACGTCGGGCGTGGGCGTGGCGTGAGCGGCAGGGCAGGTGTCAGCCGATGCCGGGGTAGTTGCGCTCGGGGGCGCCCACGTAGAGCTGCTGCGGACGGCCGATCTTGGTCTGCGGGTCGGCGTTCATCTCGCGCCAGTGCGCGAGCCAGCCGGGCAGACGCCCGATCGCGAAGAGCACCGTGAACATGCGGGTCGGGAAGCCCATCGCCTTGTAGATGACGCCGGTGTAGAAGTCGACGTTCGGGTAGAGACGACGCTCCTTGAAGTAGTCGTCGCTCAGCGCGATCTCTTCGAGCTCCTTGGCGAGATCCAGCAGCGGGTCGCTGACGCCGAGCTCGGCGAGGACCTCGTCGGCGGACTCCTTCACGAGCTTCGCCCGCGGGTCGTAGTTCTTGTAGACGCGGTGCCCGAAGCCCATGAGCTTCACCCCGTCCTCCTTGTTCTTGACCCGCTCGACGAAGCGCTGCACGCTCTCGCCGGAGTCGCGGATGCGCCCGAGCATGTCGAGTACGGCCTCGTTCGCCCCGCCGTGCAGCGGGCCGGACAGCGCATTGATGCCCGCCGACACCGACGAGAACATGTTGGCGCCGGTCGAGCCGACCAGGCGCACCGTGGAGGTCGACGCGTTCTGCTCGTGATCTTCGTGCAGGATGAGGAGGCGCTCGAGTGCCCGGCTCATGACCGGGTTCATCTCGTAGTTCTCGCTCAGCACGCCGAAGTTGAGCTTGAGGAAGTTGTCGACGAAGCTCAGCGAGTTGTCGGGGTAGAGGAACGCCTGCCCGACGCTCTTCTTGTGCGCGTAGGCGGCGATGACGGGGAGCTTGGCCAGCATCCGGATCGTGTTGAGCTCGACGAACTCCGGGTTGTGCGGGTCGGACTGGTGCTCGTAGTACGTCGACAGGGCGGCCGTGGCGGCCGAGAGCACCGACATCGGGTGCGCCGTGTGCGGCAGAGCCGAGAAGAAGCGCTTCAGGTCTTCGTGCAGCAGCGTGTGGCGGCGGATGCGGGTGTCGAACTCCTCCAGCTCGCTCGCCGAGGGGAGCTCGCCGTAGATGAGCAGCCAGGCGACCTCGAGGTAGGTCGAGTTCTTCGCGATCTGCTCGATCGGGTAGCCGCGATAGCGCAGGATGCCCTGGTCGCCGTCGATGTACGTGATGGCCGACTTGGTGGCGGCGGTGTTGACGAAGCCGTAGTCGAGGGTCGTGTGCCCGCTCTGACGCGTCAGCGTCGAGATGTCGATGCTGGATGCGCCGTCCGTGCCCGCGAGGACGGGAAGTTCGGCGGTGCGATCCCCGACGGTGAGAAGGGATGTCGTCTGCTGCGAACCGGCCTCGGTCACGGCGCCTCCTTGCGATGTTTGGTCGTCGGGATGTGTCGGCTGCGGGTCTGCGGCCTGTGGGCGCCGTCCTGCGGAGGTGCGCCCGTGCGGATTACAGCCTAGCCGGGCAGGGAGCCTACGGTGATTCGCGCCAAAGGATGTCGCGATCCGTAGGAGGAACCCTACGAGGTGGCCGCGCGCAGCCGCTCGGCGGCGGCCGCGATCCGTTCGTCGGTCGCCGTCAGCGACAGGCGGATGTGCTGCGGGAAGTGCGTCCCGTAGAAGTGGCCGGGGCCGGCGAGGATGCCGAGGGAGGCGAGATCGGCCATGCTCTCCCACGCGTCTTCGCCGCGCGTCGCCCACAGGTACAGGCCCGCCTCGCTGCGATCCACGCGGAATCCGTAGCCCTCGAGGGCGGGGCGCAGCACGTCGCGGCGGGCGCGGTAGCGCTCCTTCTGGGCGGCCACGTGGGCGTCGTCGCCGAGCGCCGCGACCATGGCCGCCTGCACCGGCGAGGGGAGCATGAGACCCAGATGCTTGCGGGCCGTCAGCAACCGGGCCACCACGGCGGGGTCGCCGGCGAGGAACGCCGCGCGATAACCGGCCAGGTTGGACTGCTTGCTGAGGGAGTAGACCGACAGGAGACCGTCGAGCGTGCCGCCCGCGACGGCGGGGTCGAGCACGGACGGGATCGTGGCCGCGGCCCAGGGCCCGTCCCATCCCAGCTCGGCATAGCACTCGTCGGAGACGAGCAGGGCGCCGATCTCGCGGGCCCGCTCGACGGCGCGGCGGAGTGCCTCGTGATCCCAGACGAAGCCGTCGGGGTTGCCGGGCGAGTTGATCCACACGAGCCGCGTGCCCTCGGGCCACTCGTCCGGATCGTCCGCGGCGACCGGCCGGGCGCCCACCAGCCGCGCACCGACCTCGTACGTGGGGTACGCGGCGCGCGGGTGCACGACGACGTCGCCCGGGCCCAGCGCCAGAAGGAGAGGCAGGAGAGCGACGAGCTCCTTCGAACCGACCGTGGGCAGCACGTTCGCGGGCATGAGGCCGGGAACGCCGCGCCGACGGGCGTACCAGTCGACGATCGCTTCGCGCAGCGGCGGCGTGCCGATCGTCTGCGGGTAGGCGTGCGCGTCGGTGGCGGCGGCCAGCGCGCGCATCACCACATCCGGTGTCGCATCGACCGGCGAGCCGATCGAGAGATCGACGATCCCGTCGGGATGCGCACGCGCCGTCTCGGCGTACGGGGCGACGGCATCCCACGGGTAATCCGCGAGGTCGGCGACGCTCACGCCGCGCTCACTCGCCCTGCGGCGGCAACTGCGCGATGACCGGGTGGTCCTTGTGGATCACACCGACCTTGGCCGCACCGCCCGGCGAGCCGACCTCGTCGAAGAACTCGACGTTGGCCTTGTAGTAGTCCTGCCACTCGTCGGGCAGGTCGTCCTCGTAGTAGATGGCTTCCACGGGGCACACCGGCTCGCACGCACCGCAGTCGACGCATTCGTCCGGGTGGATGTACAGCGAACGATCCCCCTCGTAGATGCAGTCGACGGGGCACTCGTCGATGCAGGCACGATCCTTGACATCGACGCACGGTAGGGCGATCACATACGTCACGGTGTCAGTCTAGTTCGCCTCGGATGCCGTCCGGCCCCGAGCGAGGTGCGGCCAGGCGACGACGAGCGCCGTCATGATCGGTGGCGCCGCCATCCAGACGAGCGCCAGCATCTCGTGCTGCACGGTGAAGAGAATGGAGCCGCCCGCTCCGGGCAACGAGAACAGGTAGGTGACCGCCATCATGCCCAGTCCCCCCGCGAGGGCGGCCCAACGATCACCGGTGAGCAGACGCAGGGCGAGCAGCAGCGCGCCCGCCCCCGCCACGCCGAGGACGAGGCCGACGGGGATCGGACCGAGGAACGACGCGTGCGCGAATGATCCGCCGACGCCGTAGACGGCGCCGACGACGAGCGCGATCGCCCAGGACGCGATGCGGGAGACGGGAAGGGCCATCAGCGGATTCTACGCGGCCCGCCCCCGGACGACGCACGCCGTCGGCGCTCAGGCAGCCCAGCCGAGCATGCGCAGGAGCGCAGCCACCGCCGCCGCGGCGACGACGACCACGAGGAACGGCGCCCGCAGCGCCAACAGCACCCCCGCGATGACCAGCGCGGGCAGCCGCGCGTCGATCACGACGGCTTGACCAGCACCGAGGGCCTGCACGGCGACCAGTGCGCCGAGGAGCGCGACCGTCAGCAGATCCGCGATCCGCGCGGGGCGGGGCGCCTCGATGAATCGCGTCGGGATGAGGTATCCCACCGCTTTCAGCGCGACGCAGATGACGGCGGCGAGCAGGACCGCGTTCCAGAGGGTCACCGCTCCCCCTCCGCGCCAGCATGCCGCACCGGGGGGACGAGCCAGTTGAACCAGCCCACGACGATGGCGACCACGGCGGCGAGCAGGACGGGGATCCCGGGCATGAGGGCCGGGGTGAGCGCCGTCGCGACGATCGCGGCGGCGATCCCCACCGCGACGGCCTGGCGACCGCGCAGACGCGGCCAGAGCAGGGCGAGGAACGCCGCGGCGGCCGCCGCATCCAGGCCGTACGCGCGCGGGTCGCCGAGGACGTCGCCGAGGAGGGCCCCGAGGAGCGTGGAGAGGTTCCAGCCCGCATAGATCCCGACGCCCGTCACCCAGAAGCCCCACCTCCGCGCGTGCGGCTGGGTCTGCGCGAGGGCGACGGCCGCCGATTCGTCGATCGTGAAGGGCGCAGCGAGGGCCTTCCGCCAGAATCCGCCGCCGATGATCGCCGACATCCGCATCCCGTAGGCGACGTTTCGCACGCCGAGGAGCGCCGAGGACGCGATCGCCGCCGGAGCGGCCGCGAGCCCGCCCGCAGCGATCACCCCGACGAAGGCGAACTGCGATCCGCCGGTGAACATCAGGAGGCTGAGGACGCAGGTCTGCCAGATGTCGAGGCCCGAGGCGACGCCGAGTGCGCCGAAGGAGATCCCGTACGCGCTCGTCGCCAGCGCGACCGCCAGGCCCTGACGCAGGGCTCGTCGGGACTCCGGGGGGATCTCGCGATACGACGGGGGCACGGAAGACACTCTGACCCGATGCGGATGCGCTGTCAAACCAAACGTTCGTTCGGCATAATGAACGCATGACCGTCGGTTCTCAGATCGCCCGAAGCCTGCGCCGGGAGCGCGAGAGCGCGGGACTCAGCGTCTCGGAGCTCGCGCGACGAGCGGGGCTCTCGAAGGCGACGGTGTCGCAACTGGAGAACGCGTCGGGGAACCCCAGCGTCGAGACCCTGTGGGCGCTCGGCGATGCCCTCGGCATCCCCTTCGCTCAGCTGGTCGAGGCCCCGCGGACCGATCCGACCCTCATCCGCGCCACCGATGCCCCCGGCATCCAGGCGGTGGCCGCGCCGTATGCGGCGGCGCTGCTCTCGGCGAGCCCGCCGAACGCGCGGCGGGACATCTACCTCATCCGCGCCGAACCCGGTCAGGCGCGCCGGTCGTCACCGCATCCGTACGGAACCACCGAGCACGTCGTGCTGATCAGCGGGCGAGCGCTCGTCGGCCCCGCGGAGTCGCCGATCGAGCTCTCCCCCGGCGACTATCTGTCCTACCCGGGCGACGAACCCCATGTGTTCGACGCCACCGCGCCCGGGACGAGCGCCGTGCTCGTGTCGGAACTGCGCTGACGCGCACACCGGCGCACGACGCGGACGAGGAGAAACGGCCGAGCCGAGGACACTCCCTCACGGGGTGTCCTCGGCTCGGCCGGATGTCCTCTTGCGGGGCGCGTCAGGCGTTGGCGTCCTGGCGCTTCAGGCGGCTGGCCGTGCGTCCGCGGACGGTCGCGTCGAGCTCGACCTTGCGGATGCGGACGACCTCGGGGGTGACCTCGACGCATTCGTCGTCACGGGCGAACTCGAGGCTCTCCTCGAGGGTCAGCACGCGGGGCGGGGTCATCGACTCGAAGGAGTCGGAGCTCGCCGCGCGCATGTTGGTGAGCTTCTTCTCGCGCGTGATGTTCACGTCCATGTCGTCGGCGCGCGAGTTCTCGCCCACGACCATGCCCTCGTAGACCTCCTGCGTGGGCTGCACGAAGAACGACATGCGCTCCTGCAGACCGATGATCGCGAAGGGGGTGACCACGCCCGAGCGGTCGGCCACGATCGAGCCGTTCTGGCGCGTCGTGATCTGGCCGGCCCACGGCTCGTAGCCGTGCGAGATCGCGTTGGCGATGCCGGTGCCGCGGGTGGTCGTCAGGAACTCGGTACGGAACCCGATGAGACCGCGCGAGGGGACGATGAACTCCATGCGCACCCAGCCGGTGCCGTGGTTGGTCATGTTGTCCATGCGACCCTTGCGGGCGGCGAGCAGCTGCGTGATCGCGCCGAGGTACTCTTCGGGCGCGTCGATCGTGAGGTGCTCGAACGGCTCGTGCACCTTGCCGTCGACCTGCTTGGTGACCACCTGGGGCTTGCCGACGGTGAGCTCGAAGCCCTCGCGACGCATGTTCTCGACGAGGATGGCCAGCGCCAGCTCGCCGCGGCCCTGCACCTCCCACGCGTCGGGGCGTCCGATGTCGACGACCTTGATCGAGACGTTACCGATGAGCTCGCGGTCGAGGCGGTCCTTGACCATGCGGGCCGTGAGCTTGTGCCCCTTGACCTTGCCCATGAGGGGCGAGGTGTTGGTGCCGATGGTCATCGAGATCGCCGGGTCGTCGACGTGGATCTGCGGCAGCGGGCGCACGTCCTCGGGATCGGCGATCGTCTCGCCGATCGTGATGTCCTCGAAGCCGGCGATGGCGACGATGTCGCCGGGGCCGGCGGACTCGGCGGGGTAGCGCTCGAGCGCGCGGGTCTTCAGGAGCTCGGTGATGCGGGCGTTGCTGGTGGTGCCGTCGGCGCGCACCCAGGCGACCGTCTGCCCCTTCTTCAGCGTGCCGTTGAACACGCGCAGCAGCGCCAGGCGGCCGAGGAACGGCGACGAGTCGAGGTTGGTGACCCACGCCTGCAGCGGCGCGTCGTCGTCGTACGACGGCGCGGGGACGTGCTCGAGGATCGCCTCGAAGAGCGGCTCGAGGTCGTCGTTGTCGGGCAGCGCGCCGTTCTCGGGGCGGGTGCGCGACGCGGCGCCGGCACGGCCGGACGCGTACACGACGGGAACGTCGAGGAGGGCGTCGACATCGAGGTCGGGGACGTCGTCCTGCAGGTCGGAGGCGAGACCCAGCAGCAGGTCGTGCGCCTCCTCCTCGACCTCGGCGATGCGCGCATCGGGACGGTCGGTCTTGTTGACGAGCAGGATGACGGGGAGCTTGGCCTCGAGGGCCTTGCGCAGCACGAAGCGGGTCTGCGGCAGCGGACCCTCGGACGCGTCGACGAGCAGGACGACGCCGTCGACCATCGACAGGCCGCGCTCGACCTCGCCACCGAAGTCGGCGTGACCGGGGGTGTCGATCACGTTGATGGTGATCGGCTCGTCGGTGTGTTCGCCGTTGTAGGTGATCGTCGTGTTCTTCGCGAGGATCGTGATGCCCTTTTCGCGCTCGAGATCATTCGAGTCCATGGCGCGTTCTTCCATGTGCTCGTGAGAGCCGAACGAGCCCGTCTGGCGGAGCATCGCGTCGACGAGCGTGGTCTTTCCGTGGTCGACGTGGGCGACGATCGCGACGTTGCGCAGATCTGAACGGAGGGCGCGCGCCATGCGGGAGTCCTTGCGATTCGGGGAGCGGCCGGGATTCCGGCGTCTCCAGTCTACCGCAGGTGACCGAGAGAGCTCTCTGAGTGCCGACGGCGCTTCGGATCAGACCACGGCGAGGGCGACGCCGGCGCCCGCGACGAGCACCAGCGCCGCGGCGATCGCCGGAAGATCCCAGCCTCGCTGCACGGTCGCGCCGGAGTCGGCGGGGGTCTGCGTCGCCGCTTCCCAGTCCTCGCGGATGCGGTCGGCGTCGCGGAGCGCGGCGGGTGTGCGGGCGCTGTCGCGCTCCCGCGCCGAGCGCCGTCCGGACGCGGGCCCGCCGTAGCAGGTGACGCGGCGCGGCTCGGTCGTGGAGATCACGAGCTGGTAGCGCAGATCGATATCGGCGACCCTCCCCCACGGGATGCGGGTGCGGCGCAGGAAATTCTGCACCGTGATCCCGGTGGCGTCGGTGATCACGACCGACGCGAAGAGCCCCACGTACACGGCCCACAGCGCCAGCCCGATCCACGGGGCCAGCAGCAGCATGGTCGCGAGATCCGCGCGCACCCACGCGTCGATGAGGAGAACGGCGGCGGCGATCGCCGAGATCGAAATCCCGACGATCGCCGACGTCGCGCGATAGACCCTGCGGTTCAGCTCGCGCCTCCCAGCGGGATGGACGCACCCGGGATCGCCTCGAGGAGGCGGCGGGTGTACTCCTCGGCCGGGTTGGCGAAGATCTCGTCGACCGTGCCCTGCTCGACGATCCGGCCCTTCTCCATGACCGCGACCATGTCGGCCGCGACGCGGACGACCGCGAGGTCGTGCGTGATGAAGAGATAGGTCAGGTCGAGCTCCGACTGCAGCTCGGCGAGCAGCTGCAGGATCTGGTCCTGCACGAGCACGTCGAGCGCCGACACGGCCTCATCCAGCACGATGATGTCGGGCTTCAGCGCGAGCGCGCGGGCGATCGCCACGCGCTGGCGCTGTCCGCCGGACAGCTCGTTCGGGTACCGGGTGGCGAGCTCCTGCGGCAGCGACACCTGGTCGAGCAGCTCGCGCACGCGCTGACGACGCGATGCCCGGTCGCCGACATCGTGAATGTCGAGCGGCTCGGCGATCGTGTTGCCGATGTTGCGCAGCGGATCGAGCGACCCGTAGGGGTCCTGGAACACCGGCTGCATCCGCCGGCGCAGGGCGAACGTGTCGCGCGTCGAGATGTTGGCGATGTCGATGCCGTCGACCTCGATCGAGCCGGAGGTCGGCTCCTCGAGCTTGAGCACCATCTTGGCCACCGTCGACTTGCCCGAGCCCGACTCGCCCACGAGCGCCAGCGTCTTGCCGCGCGGGATCTCGAACGAGACCGCGTCGACCGCACGGAACGGCTCGCTGCGGAACCCGCCCTGGCGGATCTTGTAGTCCTTCGTGAGGTCCTTGACCCGCACGGTGGGTGCCAGATCGCTGAGGTCCTCGGTCGTCTCAATGCCCGAGCGTTCTGCGACCGCCTGGATGCGCTGCGACGCCAGCGACGGCGCCGCGGCGACGAGGCGCTGCGTGTAGGGGTGCAGCGGGTTCTGCAGGATCTCGCGGCTCGGACCGGACTCGACGATCTCGCCGTTCTGCATGACGATGATCTTCTCGGCGCGCTCGGCGGCCAGACCCAGGTCGTGCGTGATCAGCAGCACCGAGGTGCCCTTCTCGCGCGTGAGCGTGGCCATGTGATCGAGGATCACGCGCTGCACCGTCACATCGAGCGCCGAGGTGGGCTCGTCCGCGATCAGGAGCTTCGGGTCGGCCGCGAGACCGATGCCGATCAGCGCGCGCTGGCGCATGCCGCCCGAGAACTGGTGCGGGTACTGGTGCAGACGCTTCTCGGCATCCGCGAGCCCCGCCTGCTTGAGCACCTCGATCGCCCGCTCGGTGACGTCCTTGCGCCCCGACGCGATGCCGTTGGCGCGCACGGCCTCCTTGACCTGGAAACCGATGCTCCACACCGGGTTCAGGTTCGACATCGGGTCCTGGGGGACGTAGCCGATGTCGCGGCCGCGGACCTTCTCCATCTGGCCCGGCGTCAGCGAGGTGAGCTCGCGCCCGTCGAGGGTGATGCTGCCCTGCGTGACATGTCCGGTACCCGGCAGGAGGTTGACGACCGCGGACGCGGTGGTCGACTTGCCCGATCCCGACTCGCCCACGATCGCGACCGTCTCGCCCGGGAACACATCGAGGTTGATGCCGTGCAGCACCTCTCGGCTGCCGGACTGCGTGTCGAAGGCGACACGCAGATTCCGGATGCTGAGCAGCGGTGTGGCGGTGGTCTCGCTCATCGGCGCGCCCTCGCTCTCGGATCGAGGGCGTCGCGGATGAGCTCGCCCAGCATGATGAACGCGAGGACCGTGACGGTCAGCGCGATCGACGGGTAGATGAGCGCCATCGGGGCGTTGCGCAGCGACTGCTGCGCCCCGCTGATGTCGGCGCCCCACGACATGACGCTGGATCCGAGACCGACACCCAGGAACGCCAGGGTCGCCTCGGCCACGATCGCCGCCGCGAGGCTGAGCGTCGAGATGACCAGCAGCGGGGCGATCGCGTTCGGCACGACGTGCGAGACCAGGATCTGGAAGCGGTTCTGCCCCAGGGCACGGGATGCGGTCACGAAGTCCGCCTGCCGCACGCGCAGAACCTCGGCGCGCACGACGCGGGCGGTCGAGGCCCACGCGAACCCACCGATCGCGAGCGACAGGGTGAAGACGTTGCGGAAGTCAGAGAAGACGCTCATGACGACCACGGCCGCCAGGATGTACGGGATGGCGAAGAACATGTCGCCCACGCGGGACAGCAGCGAGTCGAGCCAGCCGCCGTAGAAGCCGGCGATCGCACCCATGATGAGACCGATCGACGAACCGATGATCGTCGAGATGAGGCCCACCGACAGCGACGTCCGGGAACCCCAGACGATACGGGCGTAGATGTCGCAGCCCTGGAAGGTGAACCCGAGCGGGTGGCCCGCGGCCGGTCCGCCGTTGCTGTTCGCGAGCTGGCAGTTGTTGTTGGGCGGCGTCTGCGTGAACAGCGTCGGCCACACGGCCATCAGGAGGACGACGGCCACGATGGCGACCGAGATCCAGAACGTCGGCCGCTTGCGCAGGTCGCGCCAGGCGTCGCGCCACAGGCTCGACGGCTTGTCGTCGACGCGGACGGCGTCGACCGTGACCGCGCTGTCCTTGATCGGGGCGACGTAGTGGGTGGGCAGATCAGACTTACTTGACATAGCGGATCCTCGGGTCGAGCAGACCGTAGAGCAGGTCGATGACGAGGTTGACCAACACGTAGATGATCACGAAGACCGTCACGAACGAGACGATCGTCGGGCCCTCGTGGCGCAGCGTCGCCTGGAAGAGGGTGTTACCGACACCGGGCACGTTGAAGATCGCCTCGGTGACGGTGGCGCCGACCAGCAGCACACCGAAGTTCGTCGCCGAGTTGGTGATCACCGGGATGAGGGAGTTGCGGAGCACGTGCACGGGGATGACGCGCCGTCGGGACAGCCCCTTGCTGTAGGCGGTGCGCACCCAGTCCTGGTTGAGCGTGTCGATGACCGAGCCGCGCATGAGCCGCATGCTCGTGGCGTACAGGCTCACACCCAGCACGAGCGCCGGCAGCCAGAGGTCGCCCCAGTCGTTCTGAGACCCCACCGTGGGTTTGAACCACCCGAGCTGGATCGCGAGGAAGTACTGCGCGAGGAACGCGAGCACGAAGATCGGGATGGCGACGAACACCAGCGAGATCACGAGCGACACGTTGTCGAAGAGCTTGCCCTTGCGCAGCGCCGAGAGCGTGCCGATGAAGATGGCGAGCACGAACTCGATCGCGATCGCCATGACGGCGAGGCGCCCGGTGACGGGCAGGGTGCGGGCCAGGACGTCGTTGACCGATTGGCCCGAGAAAGTCGTACCCAGGTCGCCCTGGAAGATTCCCGCGATGTAGTAGAAGTACTGCACGATGAACGGCTCGTTCAAGTGGAACTGAGCCTCGAGTGCGTCGATGACCGCCTGGTTCGGGGTCTTGTCACCGAACAGGGCGAGGATCGGGTTCCCCGGCATCGCGAAGACCAGGAAATAGATCAGCAGCGTGGACCCGAGGAATACGGGTATCACCTGCAGGATGCGTCTGAGGATGTAAGCGAGCATCCTCTCTCCCTCCGGTTCAGGACACGGTCGTCGGCGCACGTTCGGTGTGCCGCGCCGCATCCACTAAAGCACCGTCCCGCGCGGATGACGCGCGGGGGTGCCTGGACACGCCGCGAGGCGGTGACGGGATCGTCACCGCCTCGCGGTTGCGATCGTGAAGGCTTTAGCCCTTCGTGATCGCGTAGTACAGCGGAACCGAGTTCCAGCCGAACTGGACGTTCTCGACCGTGTCGGCGTATCCGCCGTTGACGTTCGAGTACCAGAGCGGGATGGAGGGGAGGTCCTGCAGCAGGATCTCCTGCGCGGCCTGGAAGTCCGCGTTCTGCGTCTCCGGGTCGGTGCTGGAGATGCCCGAGGTCAGCAGCTCATCGAACTCGGGGTTCGAGTAGTCGCCGTCGTTCGAGCTGGCGTTGGTCGCGTACAGCGGTCCGAGGAAGTTGTACAGACCCGGGTAGTCGGCCTGCCATCCGGTGCGGAACGCGGTCGTGATGGTGCGGTTGGTCACCTCGGTGCGCAGCGACGCGAAGTCGACGTACGGGGCGCCGGCCGCATCGATGCCGAGCGTGTTCTTGATCGAGTTCGACACGGCGTCGACCCACTCCTGGTGGCCGCCGTCCGAGTTGTACGCGATCTGGAAGGTGCCGCTCCACGGGGAGATGGCGTC
Source organism: Microbacterium sp. NPDC089189 (assembly GCF_040685095.1). Lineage (NCBI taxonomy): Bacteria > Bacillati > Actinomycetota > Actinomycetes > Micrococcales > Microbacteriaceae > Microbacterium > Microbacterium sp. NPDC089189. The sequence continues at coordinate 4,207 of NZ_JBFBHG010000012.1, read as the reverse complement.
GGCCTCGGCCCACAGCTCCGCAGCCTTCTCGGCGTCGAAGTCGAGGACCTCAGCGCCCTCGAGCGAGTCCGACCAGCCGGCGATGACCGGGGAGGTGAAGTCGCTCGCGGGAGTGCGGGTGCCCTGGAAGATCGTCTCGGTGATCTCGGGACGGTTGATCGCCATCGAGATCGCCTGACGACGCAGGACGCCCTCTTCGCCGGAGAAGTGCTCCAGCGACTCGGGGATCGTGAAGGACTGGAAGATCGCGGCCGGCTGGTTGACCGAACGCTCGCCCAGGTCCGACTCGTACGACGCCAGCGAGGCGGCCGGGATCGCGTCGAGCACGTCCAGGTTGCCCGCGAGCAGGTCGGCGTAAGCGCCATCCTGCGAGGCGTAGAAGACGATCTTCAGGCCGCCGTTCTGGGCCTCGCGACCGCCGACGTAGTCCTCGTTCTTGACGAGGTCGATCTCGACGTCGTGCTGCCACGCGCCCTCACCGGCGAGCATGTACGGACCGTTGCCGACCGGGTTCTCGCCGAAGGCCTCCGGGTCCTCGAACGCGACGTCCGGGAGCGGGAAGTAGGCCGAGTAGCCCAGGCGCAGCGCGAAGTCGGAAGCCGGCTTGTTGAGCGCGATGGTGAAGGTGTAGTCGTCGACGACCTCGAGGCCGGTGAGCTCCGAGTCCTCGTCGTAGCTGAAGCCCTCGATGTCTTCGAAGAAGTACGAGTTCTTCTGCTCGTTCGACAGCAGGGCGCCGTAGTTCCACGCCTTGGTGAAGTTGTCGGCGGTGACCTCTTCACCGTTGGTGAAGGTCAGTCCCTCCTTGATCTTGACCGTCAGGTTCTGCGGGTCCTCGACCGTGATCTCCTCGGCCACGTCGTTGACGGGCTGGCCGTCTGCGTCGTAGTAGACCAAGCCTGCGTAGATGGCGTCGACGATCTTGCCGCCGCCGGTCTCGTTGGTGTTGGCCGGGAAGAGCGGGTTTTCCGGCTCCGAGCCGTTCGTGCTGACGATGGCGTCACTCGAGCCGCTGGTGGACTCGGATGAGCCACCGCCGCTCGCGCAACCGGCCAGGGCGAGAGCCCCGACGCCGGCCAGCGCCACGCTCGCGAGAGCGATCTTGCTGCGCTTCACTGTTCCTCCTGTGCAAGGGATGATGCGAGCACGACGATGTAGAGCGATCATCGTGTCGCGGATACCGAAACCCTAAGCACGGTCCCATCGATGGTCAAAACGACCTGTGGAAACGTTACAGACCCTTAACGTGACGGTGAACGAGCGGAGCAATCTGCTCAATGCGCGCGCGCACCGCCGGTCCAAGGCGCCGGCATCCATCCGGAGCCGGGTGTGAGCTCGGTCGACGGCGCGGGACTCGGCGCACGGGTCGCGGGCGTCGCGGGCTCCCACGCGGCGAATCCGCTCGTCACGCGCTCCGCGTCGTGCACGCCGTCGGGTTCCGAGAGCGCCGCCGAGAAGGCCGTGACCTGGGGCAGCGAGAACAACGGCAGGGTCCACGCCTGCTCGCGCGCCGCCGCATCCAGGTCGTCGAGGATCGCGCCACGCGCGTCGGCGTCGAGCTGGGCGCCCAGCCGCGCGACGAGCGCGTCGACGCCCTCGTCCGACCAGCCGTAGACGTTGGTCTCGGCGGCGGTGTGCAGCCCCGCGGCGAGCGCGACGGACGTGCCGGGATCGGGGTTCCACGCGAAGAGCGCCACGTCGTACTCGGTGGGCGCGGATGCGCGCACCTCCGCCCAGCCCGGGCGCGACGCATCCACGAGGGTGATGCCGGATGCCGCGGCGGCCTCGGCGAGCAGCGCGAACTCAGCGGCGCGGCGTTCGTCCCCGGCGGGGTACAGCACGCGGATCTGCGGGGAGGCGACGCCGGCCTGGGCGAGGAGGTCGGCGGGGGTGGCGGCGTCGGTGGGCGTGGGCGCGGGGGTGGCCTCCTCCGCGGATGCGGCGGGGCGCGCGTCCCGCGTGCGGACCGCCGAGGAGCGCAGCGGGGCGTCGTCGAGGACCGGGGCCATGACCTCGTCCCGCACCTGCTCCCGCGGCACCGTGGCCAGAAATGCACGGCGCACCGCGAGCGCGACGGCCGGGTCGCCGCCGTACGCTGCGGGATCGAACACTCCCCCGCCGCCGATCTGGAGGTCGAGGTGGTCGAAGGGGGTACCCGGGGTGACGACCGAGCCCGGCGCCGCCTCGGCGGCGTCGAGCGTCTGCGCGGTGGCGGTGGCCGCGGCGAGGTCGACGTCGCCCGCGGCGACCGCATCCATGCGCGCGACGGGATCGGGGATCGCGACGACCCGCAGTCGTTCGGTGCGCGGCGAGGGGCCGCCCCGGCGCTCGGGGTCGGCGCGCAGCTCGGCCGTGGTGCCGTCGGCCGTGATTCGCTCGATCGCATAGGAGCCGCTGGTGACCCGGGCCTCGGCGGGGATGTCGGAGTCGACGGTGTAGTCCTCGCGGAAGGCGCGGGCGACGGGGGCGAGCCAGACGAGATCGTCGTCGCGCACCGCCTGGATGAACGCGTCCTTCGCGGCGGCGGCATCGTCGTACGTCCCCGGATACGCCAGCATGACGGCCGTGTGCGCGGCGACGGCGGGGGCGTCGAAGGCGCCCGCCCAGTCGGCGAACGGGGTGTCGTACACGAGCGTCAGGCTCCGCCCGCCGTCGCCGATCTCGGGGACGGAGCCGACGAGGTCGAGACCCTGGCCGTCGCCCGCTCCGGTGTCCCACCGCGTGGCGGGCGCTCCCCCGTCGTCGGGTCCCCCGGTGCGGTGCGTCGTCTCGGCCGCCCACGTGAGCAGGAGGTCGGCGGCGTCCACGGGCGCCCCATCCGACCACGTGACCCCGTCGGCGACGGTGTAGACGACCGTCAACGGATCCTGCGCGCTCACGCGCACCGTGCCGAAGCGCTCGGAGGGGTCGCGCGATCCGTCGGCGGCGCGCACCCAGAAGCTGCCCGCGGTGAGCTGAGCCAGTCCCTCGTTCGCGGTGGTGTCCTGCCCGCGGACGGCCGGGTTCAGCGAGGTCACCGCCGCCGACTGGGCCACCGTCAGCGCGGTCCCCGGCAGCGTGCGCTCCCCCTCGCCGGGTGTGCATCCGGCCAGCGCCACGGCCAGGGCCAGGGTCGCCGCGACGGTCGCGAATGTGGGGCGCAGCCGCATCCATCCTCCTGAGGTGCGAGGGCCCGCGGTGGGCCCACGCCACCCTATGCGCTGAGCCTGAAGAGGCTCGTCACGCGCCGGTCCGGGCGTGCGCTATGGCAGTCTGGCGAGGTGACAGACCGGGTCTCCGCCCCCCTGCGTCCCTTCGGGGCGTTCGATCCGCCGCGCGTCGACCGGGCGGGTCGCACGCGCCTGCGGTGGGAGATCTGGATCGTCCTGGCGGTCTCGGTCGGGCAGTCCGCCCTGTACTCGTTGCTGTCGTTCGTGCGGACGCTGCAGCGGTCGCTCGAGCAGAACCAGGCGATCGGCGATCAGCAGACGCAGCTGAACCCGGTCCTCGACGCGCAGGCGCTCTGGGATGCGCTGTACCGCTTCCTCGACATCGCCTTCTCGCTGGCGCTCGTGGCGCTGGTCATCTACCTGCTGTGGGAGCCCGGCACGAACGCGCTGCGCCGCATCGGGCTCGACGGACGTCGCTTCGGCGGCGACCTGGGCCGGGGGCTCCTGCTCATCGCGGTCATCGGCATCCCCGGGCTCGCGCTGTACGTCACGGGCCGGATGCTGGGCGTCACCGTCGGCGTCGTCGCGTCCCCGTTGGACGCCGCCTGGTACACGGTGCCGCTCCTCGTGCTCGCCGCCCTCCGCGCGGGGCTGACCGAGGAGGTCGTCTTCCTCGGTTACCTGTTCGATCGCCTGCGGCGCCTGGGATGGGGCTGGTGGCACATCATCCTCGTCACGGCGCTCCTGCGCGGCGCCTACCACGCCTACCAGGGCATCGGTTCGGTCATCGGGAACATCGCGATGGGCATCGTCTTCGGCTGGTGCTACCGCCGGTGGGGCCGTGTCATGCCGCTCGTCATCGCCCACACCCTGATCGACGTCATCGCCTTCGTCGGCTACCCCCTCGCCGTCGCCTGGTTCCCCACCGTCTTCTGACCCTCCTTCGGGGGTGGGTGCGGGTGGGTGCTGGAGGCTGGACCCGCGAGACAGCACTTTCGCGCCGAGGTGGTAAAAAGGTAGTTGCTAGAGTTGTAGGAGTGCTATTACTTGCCTTTTTA